>JADGOF010000076.1 GCA_017883105.1 Acidimicrobiales bacterium | reverse complement strand
CTAGGACGCTGCTGAAGTAGCTCACCAACCCTGGCGCGCTGTCTCATCGGGAGGGTCATTTTCGTCCTCGAAGATGCATTGCGACCCTCTGGAACGATCTCAGAGGATTGTGGATAACAGCGCATTCCTCAGAAGCCCCTACTTCAGCAGCCTCCTAGGACGGCAGCCGGGCACACGGGTGGGCTGCGTGGTTCGGTTGTTCAACCTGCGGGAGCGATGGCCAGGGCAGGCAGATGTTCTCCCACTCCGCCTCAGCTGGTGAAGGGGAACCCGGTTGACGACACCACTCCGGGGGCACCGGCCGGTCCGTCGTCCTCTTCCACGTTGACCGGTTCGGACGACGTCACCGTGAAGGTGGCCAGGCCGTCGACCTGGTTGGACCCGAGCACCGTCAGCTCCCCCGGAGCGACCGTGAAGGTGGCCACGGTGCGTGAGGCATCGAGGGTACTGACGACGACGTGTGCAGTGAACGGGCCCGGATTGGCCACGGCCAGGCTCTTGATGGCGGCAGAGGCCACACCCGGGGCGTGCACGACGCCGGGTCCCGGAACCAGCCACCGGGTGGCCGCGGAGACGGTGCCCGAAGACGATCCCCACTGCGGAGGTGTGGCTGCGTTGGTCGCCCGCACCGACCGACCGACGACGACAGGGCCCGTGGCGCCGACCGTCACCGCATAGGGGGTCCGCTGAGGCCACCCCGCGGCGGACGAGGCAGCGAAGACGGCCGTCGAGAGCGGTGGCAGGGTGATCGACCGGGCGGTCACCGTTGCCGAGGACAGCCCGACCGAGAAGGTGGCGATCACCGGTGTGCTGGCCGGATTGGCCAGGGAGAATTCGACCGCCGAACCGGGGGCGGTGGTGTTCTGGGCGAAGCGCCAGGTCGTCGACAGCACGGGCGAGCCCAGGCGGACCGACAGCCCATGGGCCGGACCCGAGGACCACCGTTGGAGCTCATAGCCGACCAGTCCCCCGGTCTGGGCGGTGACCATGGTGGCGATGTTCTGCGCGTTCTGCACGAAATCACCCACGTTCTCCACCACCAGCCCGCCCGAGGGCACGGTCAACCCCTGATACGCCTGAGGTGCGATGAGCCCACCGGCCGTGAGGAACGAGACATTGACGACCGCCTGGGTCACCGCGGGGTTGAACAAGGCAAGCGTCAAGGCGTTGCCCGGAGTGGTGGCTCCACCGGCAAAGGCCCACCGGTTGGAGATCTGGGAGGCACACGGTGCCGTACTCCACCCGGCGGATCCCGCCACCACCTGGTTGACGCTCACTCCCCCACCGGCGAAGGCGAATGAGGTGGCGTTGTTGCCGGCCGGTAGACCGAGTGCCGGATTGACGGCGGCGGAGCCCAGGGCCGGGACCACCACGGTGCGATGGGTGGCAGCGACCACCCCCTTGGCGGTGGGCGGTCCGACCGAGGACATCACGCCACTGACCGCCTTGGAGGTCGTATTGGTCAGATAGATGGTTGTGCCCGCCGTCGTCCCGGTGCCCGCTGCACAGAACGAGGAGGAGGAGTGGGCGTCGGCCGGGGCAATGACGAAGCCGTCACCCGAACCGGGCGCAGGGATGGCCGAGGGCGGCGGAACTGCGGCCGCGACCACGGCCACCCCGACGATCACCACCACCACCGACACCAACGCCGTCCACCGGCCGCGCACCGGTCGGAGTCCACGTCGTCCGCGGACGACCGGCGGTTCTGACGGCGCCAAGGACCCGTCCTCCCCTCTCGATTGGTCGGGTCCGGTCATGGTGAGGCCTCGACCGCCTCGGGAGGAGGCCCCTCGTCTCCGCCGGACGTGCCGGCAACCGTCTCGGCTGCGGCCGGGGTCCGGCGGCGACCACTCCTGACGCGGTGCCACGGGTCACTGAACCGGCGTCTCCCGACCACCACGATCACGACGGCGAACCAGATCAGGACGGAGTAGAGCAGGGACAACGGGGTGAGCAGCCCGCCATCGAAGCGGAGGACGCCCGCCCCGGCCGCGCCGACCTGGTACCTGCCGGCCCAGCCGAAGGAGGAAGACCGGGGCGCGGTGGTGCCCGACGACGCCAGGCTCCAGCGACCGGCCGGGGCCAGGGCGGTGAACACCGTGCCCACCGACAGCGGGCCCCGGTAGGTGCGGGAGGCTGCGGCTCCGGGCAGCACGGGTACGGCGCCGGGCAGGATGCTCGTTCCTGGGGCGCTGGTTGCTCCTCCCATGGCCGCCGCCATGCTCGACGTGGCGCTCGTGGCGGTCCGCACCATCTGGGCCCGTTCGGGGATCCAGTCGGCGTTGGCGTACACGGTGATCCCGGTGCCCGACACCACCGGGCTCAGATCGAGTTGGTGGTCCAGGGCGGGCGCCAGATCGGACGGGACCGGGTACTGCTGGGGACTCTGTTCCCCGCTGATCTCCGGGGCCACCGAGGTCACGAGGACGACGTAGCGCACCGCGGCCGGCGCCAGCATCCGCCCAAGTTGGTCGGTGCCGTCGGATCGGGCCAGGTCCACCGCAAACGCCAGTCCGGCGGCCGGACCGGGTCCAGCCGCGTTCCAGAGCCACCGTGCGTCCGGTCCACCATCTTCGGATGTGGCATAGGCCAAGCCGTCACCGACACCCCATGAACCCTGGTTGAGCGAACGGGAATCCCCGAGCCACAGGACACGGAACGCTCCGGTGGCTGCCTGGGTGTGCATCCAGGCCACCGACTGGCTGAAATCGTTGACCGGCAGATCCCACCGGCCGGGGAGGGCAGACACCAGCGTCGGGAACGCGCCGAGGAGTGCCGCTCCCGTCGCCACCACGGTCACCACCTGGCGCCATCCGAACACCGCGGCCCGCAGATCCTCCTCGAAGGCGGCGATCCCCAGTCCGATCGATGCCGCGATGGATACCGCGGCCGGCCCCAGGAGGACCAGGGGATCGATGGCCAGGATGCCGGTCCACCCCCTCCCGACGGCAAAGGCGACGAACCAGAACACCAGGGCGATCGACCAGAACCTGCCGGCCCAGCGGAACCTCGCTCCGTGGGCCAGCACCAGTGGCACCAGGGCGGCGATGGCAAACCCCCAGGCCAGAGGTGACCCTCCGATCGGACCGACGGAAAACCGAAGCAAGGATCCCCATGACGCGGCACCCGATGCCGGGATGGGCACGCCGAAGACGGCAATGGCACCGCGGCCGGCCGACAGCACGCCGATCAGCCAGGGGAGACAGATGATGCCGGCCACCACCGTGGAGCTCAGCGCAAGTCGGAGGGCCCGGACGGTGGCATGCCACTCCCCACCGATGAAGGAGGAGACGAACAGGGCGGCGGCGACCAGCAGGACCACCACGGCGGTGGCCGGGACGAAGGAGATGAGCACCGCCTCCAACAGACCGAGGGCCGCCACGTCTCTGACCATGGTGGACCGGTCGGCCAGCGAGGACCATCGTCGGCCCGCCGACGCCGGCGCACCATGGTCGGTGCCGCCAGACATCGTGAGCACCGCATCCCGGGCGCCGGCCGGCGTATACGGGGCCAGCCCGGTGGCCCGAAACAGCCGGGCCAGCAACCAGGGCGCTCCCGCGTAGACCACCAGGGCACCGAAGCGTCCGAGGGCCACGGCGTCGTAAGCCAGGGCCATCGCCAGATAGGCCAGACCGGCCACCAGGGAGGCGCGCTGGGAGCCGAAGGGCCGGAGCAGTCGCACCACTCCCCATACGCCCACGGGGATGCAGGCGAAGATAAGGACCTTCTGGGTCAGCCCCATCGCCCCAACCAACGCGGTGCCGACAAGGCCGGCGAAGGCCAGGGCCGGTGCGGCCGGGGCGGTGGTGCCCACCCCGGAGGGGTGCCATCCAGTGGCGAATTGGGCCCAGGTCGAGGACCAACTCGAGAACGGGACGAACTGCCCGAGGGCCGGGAGCGGGCCGGTCAAGACCCCCCGGGTCCCGATCAGGACCACCAGGGCGGCGGCCAGCCACGACACCAGGCGCACCCGGCCGCTCAGCCGACCACGGGCCGGCGAGGCGTCCAGCTCCTGGCGGAGGAAGGGTCCCGATGGCGCGGCACCTGCAGTGAGGGCGGCTCCCCCCGCACCACCGGGCAGGTGGTCCTCCGCCGCGGCCAGTTCGTCGGCATGGGCACCGTGGAACCCGTGCTGGAACACCCGGCGGCCATACGTGGACAGCCGTGCACTGCCGCCGATCTGCAGGAGGCGGATCTCCTTGTCGGCCAGGCGACGGTGACCCCGGAGGTCGGACCGCTGGCCGCGGACGACCTTGAGCCGACCGAGGTTCCACCGCCAGGCCCGCACCACGGCCCGGGCCCGGGCCCGGTTGCCGGCCAGTTCGGCCACGATCACCTCGCCGATGGCCAGAAGGAGCGCCTGGGGGACCACCCGAAGCAAGGAGAAGCGGCTGTAGCACTTGAAGACGGCCAGCAGCTCGTGTCGGCGTTGGAGCTCCTGGAGGGTCACCGGCGGCCTCCCGGTGTCCTCGGGGTGCGGATCGACCAGGGACGGGTCGATGGTCCGTGAGCCGCCGGCCAACTCCTCGAGGTGACGGACCCGGGCGTCAGGGGCGACGATGATGCGGGCGCCGACCACCTGGGCCCGCCAGCACAGGTCGAGATCCTCGCCCATGGCGACGATGGCGGGGTCGTACCCCCCGAGCTCCTCGAAGAGGTCGGCCCGCACCAGGGTGCAGCCACCGGGGGCGACGAAGACATCGCGTACCGCGTCGTGCTGGCCGTGGTCGATCTCGTGCGGCTGCACCCGGTCGACCACTGAACCGCTCTTGTCCACCGTCATACCCACGTGGATCAGCCGGTCCGCATCGTCCCAGCTGACAACCTTGGGTGAGACCATCCCGGCGTTGGACCGGAACGCCTCTTCCACCAGGAGGTGCACCGTGTCGGTGAACAGGGCCACGTCGTCGTGGCACAGGAGGTAGTAGGGGGCCCCGTCGACCATGGTCCGCACTTCGTTGGCGGTCGCGCCGAAGCCGTGGTTCTCGTCGAAACGGCGCACGTAGGCGGTGGGCAGCACCGCAGCCACCCGGGCGGTGAGGTCCTCCGCACTGGCCGCGTCAAGGACCAGTACGGACAGCTCCGCATAGTCCTGTGAGGCAAGTGAAGCCAGCGTCTCTTCGAACCACGGACCGGGATCGTGGGCGACGACGACGGCGACAACCGGCGGTGCCAGTGTGTCCATCAGAGGTGAGAGGCTATCGGGCCGCAACGGGGACCAGGTGATTTCCCTGGTCGCCACCTTTCGGCCTGCGTAGGTCGCCCCGGTCTGCGCCATCCCGGTCGGAGCGTGCCACGGGTGGCCTCGAGTGCTTGCAAATGTTTATCACTATGTATACACTTGTATTCAAACGCCGGAGCCGTACAGTGCACCGGCAATCGGAACAGTGTGCACGAGTCACCGACCCAAAGGAGAGCACCATGCCAGAGATCAACACCGACATCACCAAAGCGGCCAAGGACATCGCCAACGTCGCCAAGGACGCCACCTACGTGGTCATCGGAGCGGGAGTGCTCGGCTACCAGCAGGCCCAGGTCCATCGTCAAGAGCTCGCTAGGCGCTTGGCCGACCCCAAGTCCGGCATCGAGCACGGAGTGGCCACGGTGCGCACCGACCTCAGCGAGGCCGTCCACAACGTGGACGCCAAGGTCGACGGGCTGATGGAGCGCATGGAGGAGATCATCGGGCGCGTCGAAGCCGTCTTCGCCCCCTTCGAGGACCGTCTTCCCCACCAGGCCCGTGGCCTGGCCAAGCAGGCCCACGTCCAGGCCAAGGAAGCACGGAGCCAACTGCGCACCCTGATCCCGACGACCGCCGGCTGACCGTCCGTCTCCGTTGGAGACGCCTCCACCGCGCTGACCGACCAATCGGCCGGCGACCGTTGCGGTTACTCCGGAGCTCTCGACCAGCCCCCTGTCCGAAGAAGAACGGCCCGCTCCGTGCGGGCCGTTCTTCGCGTTCCCGGCCCGCTGCAGGGATCAGTCGGTCCGTTGCTGCCAGTAGACGAGCACGTCGGCCAGGGTCTGTTCCAAGGGGACCTCCGGCTTCCAACCCGTGGCCTCCTCGAGGCGCCCGGGGTCGCCCCGCAGCACGGGGACTTCGACCGGGCGTACCAGCGAGGGGTCGGTTTCGAACTCGAGTGAGGTGCCGGCCAGGCCGAGCAGGCCGTCAGCGATGGCGCGGATCGAGACATCCCGCCCCGAGCACACGTTGTAGACCCCGCCGGGGCTGCCCATCTCGATCAACAATCGGTAGGACCTGACCACATCCCGGACATCGGTGAAGTCACGGCGCGCCGACAGGTTGCCGACCGGGATGGTCCCCCCACCCCGACGCTCGGCCTCGACGATTCGCCGGGCCAGAGCGGGCACGGCGAAGTTCGGGCTCTGGCCCGGTCCGATGTGGTTGAACGGCCGGACGGTGATCACATGCTGTCCGTGACCGAGGTGGGCCTGGGCCACCAGCGCCTCGGCGGCCAGCTTGCTCGCCGCATAAGGGGTGAGCGGCGCGGTCGGGGAGTCCTCGCGTAGCGGGAGCCGACCGGGGTCGGTCACCGCGCCGTACACCTCGGCTGAGCTGGTGACCAGAATCCGGGGATCGGTGCCGCACTCCCGGGCCGCAGCCAGCAGGGCCCCGGTGCCGATCACGTTGACCTCCAAGACCCGAAGCGGCTCCTCCCAGGACTGGCCGACATGGGTCAGGGCGGCCAGATGGTAGATGGCGTCGGGAGCGGCGTCGGACACTGCGGCAAGCAGGGCGACGGGATCGGTGATCTCCACCTCCTGGTCGATGATGACGACGTCGTCGCCCAGGTCACGGAGATGCTCGGCCAGCCACTGGCCCACAAAGCCGCGACCGCCGGTGATGAGGGAGCGCACGACGGGTCACCCTACTGGCTGGACGGCAGGATCAGCATCCCCGGGGGTAGAGTGCCCGGCGGGCGGCGGCCCGGTACGCCTCCATGTGCCGGTCGGCGCTCGCCACCCAGGTGTGAGCGGCCACGATGTCGAACCCCCGCCGGCGCCGGTCCGCCTCGCTTCGCTCGTCCCGGGCGCCGGTCAGCTCGGCGTCGAGCGCATCGGCCAGCCCCGACTGGTCACCGGGGGCCACCAGTACTGCGGCGTCCCCTGCCACTTCCTCCATGGCCGTTCCCGATATCGTGACCAACGGGACACCGCATGCCAGGGCCTCGAGCGCAGGCAGGCCGAATCCTTCGTACAGCGCGGGGTAGACGGCCGCGGTGGCCGACCGGAGCAGCGCCGGGATCACCTGGTCGTCGACGTACCCGGTGCGCACGATCTGCGCGCCGGAACCCGAGCGCCCGACGGCCCGGTCGACCTCGTCCGCTCCCCACCCCCGTCCGCCGGCCAGCACCAACAGTGCGTCCGGGTGACGGTCGGCGACGCGGGCAAAGGCCTCGACCAGGGTGGGCACGTTCTTGCGGGGCTCGAGGGTGCCCACGAAGACCAGCACGGGACGGCTGTCGACCAACCGGGGGTCCACCGGGGCCAACAGCGCGGCATCCGCTCCCGGGGTCGACTCCCTGGGATGGAACCGACCGGTGTCCACGCCATGGTGGGCCACTACCACCTCGGCTTCCACCCGGCACCAGCGGGCCAGCTCCTCGGCGGTGGAGCGACTGGGGCAGACCACCACCGAGGCGCGGCGGGCGGCCACCTCGATGGCCCGGCGGAACAAGAGGACCTTGGACCGCTGGTGCCAGCGGGGCTCGGCGAAAAAACTGAGGTCGTGCACCGTGACCACCGTCGGCACCCGTGACCGTTCGGGCATGGTGTAGTGCGGTCCGTGATGGACGGCCACCCCGTGTCGGGCCATCAGTTCCGGAAGGCGGATCTGCTCCCACGCCAGTCGGAGCGGGCGGGCCTCGGGAGCGGCCGCCAGCACCTCACCTCGCCCGGCCACCGCCCGCCAGCGGGCACCCTCCGACCGCCGGCTGAACAGCACCAGGTCCACATCGGGCCGGCGGGCCAGCGCTCCGGCCAGCTCCAGCGTGTACTGACCGGCCCCGACCGCCCGGTTGGGCACGGCGGACACGTCGATGGAGAGGCGGAGGCCGGGGTCAGCCACGGCCGCTCCCCGGGGAGAACGCGAAGGCCTGCTCCCACACCGCCACATGCCTGCGGGCGATGGCCGTCCAGGTCAGCTCGGAGGAGCGCCGCCGGCCGAGGGCCGTCAGGCGCGCCCGCAGTGCATCGTCGCCGGCCACCCTGCGCAGACCCTCGGCGATCGACTCGACCGACCCGGGCTCGACCTCGAAAGCGGCTCCGGCGGTGCTGGGCAGCGGGCTGGCCACCACCGGGGTCCCGAACGTCATGGCCTCGACCGGCGGGAGACCGAAGCCCTCGATGAGGGGCACATAGGCGAGCAGCCGGGCAGTGGCA
>JADGOF010000075.1 GCA_017883105.1 Acidimicrobiales bacterium | reverse complement strand
ACGCCCGAACAGCGCCAGGCCGCCCTGGCCAAGGCAGCCAAGGTCCGCCGTGAGCGGGCCGAGGTCAAAGAGAAGCTCAAGCTGGGTTCGATCAACCTGACTGAGTTGCTGACCATGGCCGATTCGAACGAAACGGTCGGGAAGATGAAGGTGCTTTCCGTTCTGGAATCACTTCCCGGCCTCGGGAAGGTCAAGGCACGGCGTCTGATGGACACCGTGGGTATCAGCGAGAGCCGTCGTCTGCAGGGTCTGGGCAGTAACCAGCGCGAAGCCCTGCTGCGCGAAACCGCCCGCTGAGCACACCGCCTTCGGAACGGGCCGCCGAACGGGCCGGATCACTCCTCGTTGTCCTCTTCGGCCCCGGCGGGGCGGGAAAGGGAACAGTCGCCGCTCGACTGATCGCTGATGAGCCCCGTCTGTGGCTCAGCCGGTCGTGGACCACGCGGGATCGCCGACCCGGGGAACCGGAGGACGCCTATGTCTTCGTCGATCGCCCGACCTTCGAGGAGAAGGCCGCCGCCGGAAGGTTCTTCGAGTGGGCGGAGTACCTCGGAAACCTCTACGGCACCCCGGTTGTCGACCCGCCGCCCGGGCAAGACGTGCTGTTGGAGATCGATCTGCAGGGGGCCAGGCAGGTCCGGGCCATGCGGCCCGACGCCCTCCTGATCCTGCTGAAGCCACCGTCCCTCACCGTGCAGGAGGAGCGCCTCCGGGCCCGTGGTGACGACGAGGCCCACATCGCCAAGCGCCTGAGAGAAGGCGTCGACGAGGAGCGGATGGGCCTCGAAATTGCCGATGAGATCGTGGTCAACGGCCAACTGGCACAAGCCACCGCCGATGTGGCCGGTATAGTGGAGCGTTATCGTTCCGCTGCCCGTGGGGGAGGCCAGGCCGCACGGCCCACCGTCGGCACAGGCAGCGAAGCCTCTCACCCCATACCCGACGACGTACCTGAAGGATCGTGATGGCTCAAAAGAAGACGACGCTCATGGACCCGCCGATCGAGGATCTCCTCGACAAGGTCGACTCGAAGTTCACGCTTGTGGCCCTGTCTTCGCGGCGGGCCCGTCAGGTGAACAGTTACTACAACTCCCTGGGCGAGGGACTCGGCGTCGTGGTGCCGCCCCAAGTGGCGTCCGCTTCGGGTAAGCCGTTGTCGATCGCCTTCGAGGAAGTGGCCGCAGGTAAGGCGACCTACACGCGCCCCGACCCCGAAGAGATCGCGTTGGCTGAGGCGGCGGCCCTGGCCGCGCTCGAAGCCGAGGCCGACGGAGTCACCGACGCCGCTACGGAAGTCACCACCGACTAGTCGTGCGGACCCGTCCGCTGACGCGGGCGGACCGTCGTGGGGGAGCCAGCCATGGGCGACAGGTTAAACGTGGAGGGCCCGGTTCCTACGGACGGAGAAAGTGCGCCGTTTGTGGTGCTCGGGGTGACGGCGGGTATCGCCGCCTACAAGGCGGTGGAGGTCTGCCGCAGATTGGTCGACGCCGGCGTCCATGTGGCCCCCGTCCTGACGGAGCGGGCCACCCACTTCATCGGGAAGACCACCTTTGACGCCCTGGGCTCTGAGGACGCCCAGGTCGGGCTGTGGGACGAGGCATCGCCCATTCCCCACACCCGTCTGGGGCAGCGTGCCGATCTCATCGTCGTGGTACCAGCCACCGCCGACCTGTTGGCCCGCTATGCCGGCGGACTCGCCGACGATCTCCTGACCGCGACCCTGGTGGCCACGGCCGCGCCGGTGGTGGTGTGCCCGGCCATGCACACGGAGATGTGGGAGCACCCGGCCGTACAGCACAACCTGGGTCTCCTGGTGTCGCGCGGAGTCACCGTGGTGCCTCCCGAGGAAGGTCGCCTGGCCGGCGGGGACGTCGGATCGGGCCGGCTGGCCGAACCGGCTGCCATCGTGGAGGCGGTGCTCGGTCTGCTCGGGCGCAGGCACCTCCGTTCTCGGTCCGACCTCACCGGGGTCCGTCTGCTGGTTTCGGCCGGCGGTACCCGCGAGCCGATCGATCCGGTCCGCTTCATCACCAACCGCTCATCGGGAAAGCAGGGCCACGCCCTGGCCAATGCCGCGTCCCGGCGGGGCGCCGAGGTGGTGCTGGTCACCACCAGTGACCGTGTTGTCGACCCGGACGTTGTGGTCGAACAGGTGGAGACCGCGGCAGATATGGAGGTGGCCATGCTGGCACGGGCCGGGACCGCCGACGTGGTGGTGATGGCGGCTGCCGTGGCCGACTTCCGGCCCAAGGTGGCCCTCGACTCGAAGCTCCACAAGAGCGACGGCGTGCCCGACCTGGTCCTCGAAGCCACGCCGGACATCCTCTCCGAGCTGGGACGACGCCGTCACGAGGGTCAGGTACTGGTTGGATTCGCCGCCGAGACGGATCAGGTCCCCGAGCGGGCCAGAGCCAAGCTGACCGACAAGGGCGTCGATCTGATGGTGGCCAACGACGTCTCCGCCCCCGGGGTGGGTTTCGACAACGACACCAACGAAGTCACCATCTTCGGGGTGGACGGTTCGGTCACCGACGTCACCCTCAGCGCCAAAGATGCGGTGGCCGATGCCATTTTGGATAGGGTGTGCGCGCTGTTGCCGCCACGATGACCGGGGTACGTCCCCGGTGAAGCCCGATCACATCCGCCGTCCGCGTCGTACACGTCGCCGCTTTGCCGCCATGGGCATCTGCCCCCAACGAGAATGGAACCAGCCGTGAGTACCCGATATACCTTCACCTCCGAGTCGGTGACCGAAGGTCATCCCGACAAGATGGCCGACCAGATCTCGGACTCCGTGCTCGATGCCCTACTGGCTGAGGACCCGGACAGTCGGGTGGCGTGCGAGACCCTACTGACCACCGGGCTGGTGCTGGTTGCCGGGGAGATCACCACCACCACCTACGTCGACATCCCGAAACTGGTCCGCAAGACGGTGCTGGACATCGGCTACGACGATGATGCCTACGGCATCGACGGCAACACCTGTGGGGTCATCGTGTCCATCGATGAGCAGTCGCCCAATATCGGCCAGGGCGTCGACAGCGCTTTCGAGGTGCGGGCAGGCACCGGCGGCGAGGACATCCTCAACGCCCAGGGTGCGGGTGACCAAGGGATGATGTTCGGGTACGCCTGCGACGAGACCCCGGATCTGATGCCGCTCCCGATCTGGTTGGCCCACCGTCTGGCTCAGCGGCTGGCCCAGGTGCGCCGGGTGGGCGTGCTGCCCTACCTGCGACCTGACGGCAAGACCCAGGTCAGCGTGACCTACGAGGACGGGCGCCCCGTGGCCCTGGAGACCGTGCTCATCTCCACCCAGCACGATCCGGGCGTGGACCTCGAGACCCTGCTGCTGCCCGACCTCCGCGACAACGTCATCAACCCGTTGCTGCCGCCCGAGCTGGACTCCAGCAAGCTCCGCATCCTGGCCAACCCTACCGGAGTGTTCGAACTGGGCGGACCCCATGCCGATACTGGGCTGACCGGACGGAAGATCATCGTGGACACCTACGGGGGCATGGCCCGCCACGGCGGTGGAGCCTTCTCCGGCAAGGACCCCTCCAAGGTCGACCGCTCGGCCGCCTATGCCGCCCGATGGGTGGCGAAGAACCTGGTGGCCGCCGGTGCGGCAACCAGGTGCGAGGTCCAGGTGGCCTATGCGATCGGCGTGGCCCGCCCGGTGTCGGTGCTGGTCGAGACGTTCGGCACCGAACGGTGTGATCCGGTCCGGATCGCCGAGGTGGTGGACGAGGTCTTCGACCTCCGCCCCGCCGCCATCGTGCGTGACCTCGACCTCAAGCGGCCCATCTACCGGAAGACGGCGGCCTACGGCCACTTCGGCCGGGCGGAGAAGGAGTTCACCTGGGAGGACACTTCCCGGGCCGACGACCTGAAGCAGGCCCTCGGACTCTGATCGCCCCCTCGCGACGAGGCACGTCAGGTCCGGGGCAGCAGCTGCCGGACCGCATCGTCCGGGTGGTCCCTGACGTCCCGGCCATCCATCGGCGGTTCGACTACTGGGTACCGCCGGACATGGCGGCACAGATCCGGGTGGGGAGCCGCGTCCGGATCGACCTGCACGGTCGCCGGGTGGGCGCCTGGGTGGTGGAGGACGACGTGCCGGCCACGGCCGGCGTCTCGGTCAAGTCGCTGGCCCTGTCGAGCGGACACGGGCCGCCGCCCCCGCTGGTGGCCCTGGCCGAATGGGCGGCATGGCGCTGGGCCGGACCCCTGTCGTCGTTCCTCGGGACCGCCTCGCCGGCCCGGGTGGTCCGAGGGGAGTGGCCCACGACCGAGGGCCCGGCAGCCGACTCCGACCGCCCAACCGATGTACCCCCGTCGCCCGGGGGGGGATCGGTCTCCATCGTCGATGAGGCCATAGTCGACAACGGCGCGGTCTCGGTGGTGCGGCTCGCCCCCGGACTCGACGCCACCTTGGTCGTGCAGGAACTGGTCCACCGGACCGGCCCGGCCGGTGTCCTTGTGCTCGCCCCCTCCCATGTCCGGGCCGCTCAGCTGGCCGCCCGGCTGCGGGCGGCGGGCGTCCCGGTGGCGCTGATGCCCGGCGATTGGGAACAGGCCGCCGCGGGGGAGTCGATGGTGGTCGGAACCCGCACGGCGGCGTGGGCCCCGCTGTCACGGCTACGGGCCGCGGTGGTCCTCGATGCCCATGACGAGGCCTACCGGGAGGAACGGACGCCGACCTGGTCCGCGGTCGACGTGGTGGTCGAGCGCGGGAGGCGCGATCAGGCCACCGTGGTGCTGGTCTCCGCGTGCCCGCCGGTGGCACTGGCCGAAGGGGCCCGGCTGGTCACCACGGCACGCGCCGTCGAGCGGCGAGGGTGGCCGGTGGTCGACGTCATCGACCGCAGCGGCGACGATCCCCGCACCGGGCTGTTCTCCGAGCGTCTGGCCCGGGCGCTCCACCAGGTGCTCGACCGGCCCGGGGGGCGTTGCGTGTGCATCCTGAACCGGACCGGACGGGTCCGGTTGCTTGCCTGTGCCCAGTGCGGGGCGCTGGCCCGGTGCACCCGCTGTGGAGGAGCGGTGGCCCAGGCCGAGGCCACCGCGGTCCTTGAGTGCCGACGGTGTGGCGAGACCCGACCTGCGGTGTGTGCGGCATGCGACTCGACCCGGTTGAAGTCGTTGCGCATCGGAGTGACCCGGGCCACCGAGGAGCTTTCGGCCCTGACCGCGGTCGATGCGCTGGAGATCACCGGCACGTCGGCGACCGTTGACGGGGACGGCGCCCGTCTGGTGGTGGGCACGGAGGCGGCACTGCACCGGGTGACCAGGGCCGATCTGGTGGCCTTTCTCGACATCGACCAGCATCTGCTGGCGCCCAGGTTCGGGGCCGGCGAGGAGACCCTGGCCCTTGTGGCCCGGGCAGCGCGGGTGGTCGGCCCTCGTGATGGAGGGGGCAAGGTGCTGCTCCAGACCCGGATCCCCACCCACGAGGTGCTCCAGGCTGCCCTCCATGCCGATCCGTCCGTGGTGTCGGAGCCGGAACGGGCCGTGCGGGAGACGCTCGGGCTCCCGCCCTTCGGGGCCCTGGCCATGCTGCGCGGACCGGGTGCCGCCGCCTATGCCGACGCCCTCGCCCAGGTCGATGGTGTGACCACCTCGTCTCACGGGCCCGACCGGTGGTTGGTCCGGTCCGCCGATCACCCGGTCATGTGCGACGCCCTGGCCTCGGTAGCCCGTCCGGCCGAGCGGGTGCGGGTGGAGGTCGATCCGACGGACGCGTGACCTGGTCGAGGGGTGCGGGCCGCGACACGTGTTCCTGGGTGGCAGCCCCGTGGTACCCGGTCAGAGGAGGCGCTTGTAGCCTTCGTGGCTAGCCACGAAGTCGTGGCGCCCGTAGAAGCGGTGGGCGTCGGTCCTCGCCTTATTGCTGGTCAGTTGTACCCGGTAACAGCCGAGGGCGACGGCCCGGGCCACCGCCTCCTCCACCAGGAGGCCGCCGATGCCCCGCCCGCGCCACTCCGCACGGACATGGACGGACTCCACCTCGGCACACCGGCCGCCCACGGCCTGGATGTGCCGGAAGACTATGAGCTGGCAGGTCCCGACGACCAGGCCCCCGGCCTCGGCCACCAATAGCGCCCATCCGGGCGTCGCGTCGATCTCGGCGAGGGCCGCCTCGTACGGCCTCGGATCCCCGGGGTCCTCCTTGCCGTCGACCAGGGCGCCATGGTCGAGCATCTCGATCACGCCCGGCAAGTCGGTGGTCCGCGCGTCGCGGATGGCCACTGCTGGCAGCGGAGGTGGCACCATCGATGGATCCTATGTCCCACATCCGGTTGGTACCCGGGGGAAACCCACCGAGGCGGGCCGAGACCCGAGCGACGTGTGGCGCGGGATCAGCCCGTAGAATGGCTCTATGTCGTCCTACTCCGTCCGTGTCTACGGCGACCCGGTGTTGAAGCAGGTGGCGCGGGACGTCGACCATGTCGACGGATCGCTGGTGCGCCTGGTCGACGGCATGGTCGAGACCATGTACGACGCCGAGGGCGCCGGCCTGGCTGCTCCACAGGTCGGTGTGCAGAAGCGTCTCTTCGTATACGACGTGGGCGACGGCCCCGAGGTGATGATCAACCCGACCATCATCGAGACCGATGGGGAGTGGTACCATGACGAAGGTTGCCTCTCCATCCCTGGTCTCCGTCTGGGGATCATCCGCCCCAAGCAGGTGCACATCAGCGGGTACAACCTTGCCGGCAAGGAGATCTCGATCGAGGCCGACGAGTTCCTGGGCCGGGTCTTCCAGCACGAGGTCGACCATCTCGACGGGGTGCTGATGGTCGAGCGCCTCGAGGACGACATGCGTAAACAAGCTCTTCGGGTTCTCAGGGACCGTGCCCTCGGTCTCGACACCACGGCCATGGAGGCCAAACTGGTCTCTGCGGGGAGTGAGCAGGAGGTCTGAGGTCGTCCGCCCCGGTGAAGTCTCGTCCCGGTGCCCGCCGTCGACCGATCCGTTCGGTGACCGATAGGGTCGCCCCCCATGGCCCGACTGGTGTTTCTGGGAACTCCCGAGGCGGCAGTCCCGCCGCTGCGCTCCCTGGTCGGTGACGGTCACGACGTGGCCCTGGTGGTCACCCGTCCCGACAAGAGGCGCGGGCGGGGCAGTGGACTGGTCCCCAGCCCGGTCAAGGTGGCGGCCGCCGAGCTCGGCCTTCCGGTGTCCGACTCGCTCGAGGACGTGACCGGCAAGGGCGCGGAGCTCGGGGTGGTGGTGGCCTATGGGCGGGTCATTCCCGTGTCCGTGCTCGAGGTCCTTCCCATGGTCAATCTGCACTTCTCCCTCTTGCCCCGGTGGCGGGGGGCGGCGCCCGTCGAGCGGGCCATCCTCGAAGGTGACGCGGAGACCGGGGTGTGCCTGATGGCGGTGGAGGCCGGTCTGGACACCGGGGGCATCTATGCCCAGGTGGGCACGGTCATCGACGACGAGGAGTCGGCCGACGACCTGCGGGCGCGACTGGTGGCACTCGGCTGCGGTCTCCTCACCACCTACCTCGTCGAAGGGATCGCCGGACTGCCCCAGCCCCGCGATCAGGTGGGCATGCCCTCCTACGCCGAGAAGATACGGTCGGGCGAGTTCGAGCTCGACTGGGAACAGCCGGCCCTGCAACTGCGACGGGTGATCCGTCTGGGCCGGGCCTGGACGATGTTCCGGGGTCGTCGACTGCGAATCCTGCGCGCCACGGCCGGCACGCCCGGGGCGGAAGGAATCGACCGACTGGAGCCGGGGACGTTGGGGGAGACCGAGGTGGCAGCCGGCGACGGACATCGCCTCCATCTGGTCACTGTCCAGCCCGAAGGGAAGCGCCCGATGGCGGCCAGAGACTGGTGGCACGGTGTCCAGCCCGCCCCGGGCGAACGACTCGGGACCTGATCCGACCGACCCGACCCGACCTCTGCCGGTGATGGCCCATCGACGTCACCTGGACCACCGACCCCTGCGGCGTCGCCGGTAGGCTCACCCGTAATGGGGACGTCATCGATGGACTACGAGCTGCGGGTTGCCCCGTCAATCCTCTCAGCCGACTTCGGGAGCCTGTCCGACGCGGTCAATCTGGTCGCGCCCACCACCGACTGGCTCCACGTGGACGTCATGGACGGACACTTCGTTCCCAACCTGACCATCGGTCCACCGGTGGTGTCGTCGCTGCGCGAACACACCGACCTCTTCTTCGACACCCACCTCATGATCACCGACCCGGCCCGTTACCTCGAGCCGTTCCGGGATGCCGGCGCCGACGGCTGCACCGTCCATGTGGAGGTGGGGGAGACCGAGGCACTCGTCCGCCAGATGCGCGACCTCGGCCTGCGGGTGGGGGTGGCGGCCAATCCCGACACGCCCTTCGAAGCCATCGAGCCGTATCTGGGCATGGTCGATCTGGTCCTGTGCATGACGGT
>JADGOF010000074.1 GCA_017883105.1 Acidimicrobiales bacterium | reverse complement strand
GCCCGGGCGATCACCGGCGAAGGCGCCGACCGCTACTACGCATCAGGCACGAGTGGCCCAGGCTTCGCGTGCGCCGCGAACGACAAGAAGCCGTGCGCCTGGGGGGGCGGTGAAGGAGCTTCTCGGCCTCGCCCGGATACCGCCGCGCAAGCGCAGCCGACTCGTCCGCGATGCCATCGACCAAGGCGTTGACTTCCTGTTGTCTCGCGATCCGGCCGTAGCCGACTACCCGATGCCCTCACGGGACACCAAACCCGCAAGCGCATGGTTCAAGGCCGGCTTCCCTGCCGGCTACGTCACTGACGTGCTTCAGAACCTCGAGGTCCTTGCCGAGCTCGGGCACGCCAAAGATCCCCGGCCCGGGAACGCGTTGAGATGGGTCGTGGCCCAACAGGACCAGGGCCGATGGATCAATGGCTAAGCCTACAACGGCAATACCGTTGTCGACATCGAGCGTCAGGGCCAGCCCTCCAAGTGGGTCACTCTCCGTGCCTGCACTGTCCTCAGAGCTGCGTGGCAATAGACAGACTTGGGCGCCTACCACCCTCATCTGGCGGCCGGGGGTGTTGTTTGCATCCGCAGGCAAACGCACGATGTCCACCGCTGACGCGGGGACCGAAACGGCTCACCGGAAATGTCGGCACCGCCGGGTCTGCCGGCCCGGGGACCGGCACGCCGCCTACTTGATGGGAACCGCATTCAACTGATTGCGCGTTGTCTCGATGCGGCGGAATCCCGCCTGGATGTTCGCGCTGGCCTTCCTGGCCGAGTAGGCCCGAGGATCGGCTCCGACAACGGACAGACTGGACAGGGTCTGGCCGACCTTGGCGACCGCGGCGTGGACATTCGCCACATCGGTCGACGCCACTGACGACGGATCGTCAGTGGCGCATTCCTCGCCTCAGGCATCCACTCCCAGGATCAGGCCGCTGGTGGGAACCCCGGTGCCGGCGGTGACCAGTGCGTGGGTCACATCGGGCACCTGGTTGCACGAGGTGCCACGCACCTGGCGCACCCCCTCGGCGATGCCGTTCATCCCGTGCAGATAGGCCTCACCCAACTGCCCGCCGTGCGTGTTGATCGGCAGTCCCCCACCCAGCTCGATGTTGCCGTCGCGCACGAAGTCCTTGGCCTCTCCCTTGCCGCAGAAGCCTAGCTCCTCTAGTTGGTAGAGGACATAGGGGGTGAAGTGGTCGTAGAGCACGGCGGTCTGGATATCGGCCGGCGACAGGCCCGAGGTTGCCCACAGTTGGCGGGCCACCGCGGCCATCTCCCCCAGTCCGCAGAGGTCGTCGTAGTAGTACGAGGTCATCATCTCCTGCCCGGGGCCGGCGCCTTGGGCCGCGGCCTCGATCACCACCGGCGTGCTGGGGAGATCGCGGGCACGCTCGAGCGAGGTGACCACCAGGGCCTGGCCTCCGTCGGTCTCCTGACAGCAATCGAGCAGATGGAGGGGCTCGACAATCCACCGGGATGCCTGATGCTCCTCAAGGGTGATCGGCTTCTCGTAGAACCATGCCTTCGGATTGGTGGCTGCGTGCTTGCGATCCGCCACCGCCACCCGCCCGAGGTCCTCCGACGTGGCCCCGCTCACATGGAGGTAGCGCTGGGCGGCCATGGCCACCCACTGGGCCGGCGTCAGGAGGCCGAACGGTGCGTACCAGGCCAAGTTGGCGTTCTCCGCGTTGGGAATCGGCGGGCGGTCCTGCACGCCGGCGCCGAACCGGTTTCCCGAACGTTCATTGAAGGCCCGGTAGCACACGACGACATCGGCCACCCCGGCCTGCACGGCCAATGCCGCCTGCTGGATGGTGCCACAACCTGCCCCACCGCCGTAGTGGATGCGGCTGAAGAAGGAGAGCTCTCCCATGCCCAGGCTGCGGGCGATTTCGATCTCCGGATTGGTATCCGAACTGAACGTGACCATGCCGTCGACTTCCGCCGGCTCGATGCCGGCATCCCGGAGGGCAAGGTCGACCGCCTCGACGGCCAGCCACAACTCGCTGCGGCCGGACTCCTTGGAGAATTCGGTGGCGCCGATCCCGACGATGGCCGTGTTGTTGGTGAAGGCGTGCTTGGTCCCGCTCATCGGTTCGACCCCTTGCCGGCAGGAAGACGGAGGCGCACGGTGCCGGTCACGTGGTCGCCCATTCCGTTGGCACCCCGCAGGGTGACCTCGACGGCTCCGTACCCGGTGGCGTCGACCGCGTCGTCCTTGCCGGTGACCGACCCGGTCAGTGTCATGGTGTCGTCGGGATAGTTGGGAGCACCCAACCGGATGTTGACGTCGGTCAGCACGGCACCGGGTCCCGACCAGTCGGTCACGTAGCGTCCCACGAGCCCGTTGGTCGAGAGGATGTTCATGAAGATGTCCTTGGAGCCGCGCTCCACGGCCAACTTGGAATCGTGGTGGACGTCCTGGTAGTCACGTGATGCGATGGCCGTCGAGACGATCAGGGTCCGGGTCAGCGGGATCGCCAGCTCGGGCAGGGAGTCACCGACCGCCACCGTGTCGAAGGCGAGAGTGGCCGAGTGGGTCCCGGACGGGGCCGCGGTGGCGGCACTCATGCCGGCACCGGCCTGGCCGCACGCACCCCGTCGACGACCTGTTGCCCCAAGCGGGCCAACTGGGCGCTCGGAGGTCCGAGGAGGAGTTCGATCTGCTTGCCCCACAGGAAGTACCGGTGGATGGGGTACTCGATGTCGGCACCCATACCCCCGTGGAGGTGCTGGGTGGCGAATACGGCACGCTGCCCCGCTTCGGCCGCAAACCACGAGGCCACGCTGACCGCGAGGTCGGCATCCAGCCCGTTGTCGAGCCGCCATGCCGCCTGCCACATGGTCACACGGACCGACTCGGTGTCGATGGCTGCGTCGGCCGCCCTCAACATGGTGCCCTGGAAGGTCGACAGGGGTCGGCCGAACTGCTCGCGGGTGTTGAGGTAGGAGGCCGTCTGGGCCACCGCTGCCTCGGTGACGCCGACCTGGATGGCGCACAACCCGGTCCATGCCCGGTTGAGCATCCAGTCCAGCACCTGGTGCCCCCGGTCCGGATCGCCGCCGGCCAAGAGGTCGTCGGCGGCCACAACCACCCCGTCGAGGTGGAGGTGGGGGTGGATCTCTCGATTGGTGGTGACGGCACGCTCGATGGTGATCCCTGCGGCCCGCGGGTCGATGACGGCGAGGACCACGCCGTCGTCGCCCAGCGTGGCCGGGACAATGATCCGGTCGGCGACATGGGCGAAGGGCACGGCGAAGGCGATTCCGGCGAGGGTGACTCCCCCGTCGGTGGCTGTGGCCGCGACGGCGGGCCGGCCCGGGCCGCCAATGGCGATGTCACCGGCTACATCGGCCAGGGCGGCGCTGAGCACCGTCTCGCCGGCGGCCACGCCCGGAAGAAGTGCGGCCTGCAACGGCGCCGAGCCGAACTCGGCGACGGGCATGGCACCACAGACCAGGGTCGCCCACAGGGGAAGGGGAGCCACCGACCGGCCGTGGGCTTCTAGGACGAGGGCGAACTCGACCATGCCGTAGCCCCCGCCACCGTGGCCCTCGGGGAGTGCCAGCCCGAGCAGATCTGCTTTGGCCAGTGCGGCCCAGAGGTCCCGATCGAAGCGATCCTCGGTGCTCTCGACCGCCTGGACCCGGTCGGGTGTCACCAATCCGGCAAAGATGGTGTCTGCGGCCTCCTGCACGGCCTTTTGCTCTTCGTTGAAGGTGAAGTCCATCAGCTCTTCCTCGTCTCGTTGCTCGCGTCAGCTGCGCCGGGGGTCACCTGTACCGGATGGAATACCGGCAGTGTCAGGTCGTCGTCGAACTTCTCGAATCCTGCTTGCACGGCCATCCCGATGGACACCGTGTCCGGGGTGATGTCGGCCACATTGGCGACCAGCCTCGTCCCCTCCTCGAGTTCGACCAGGGCGACCACCAGGGGGTAGTCGAAGGCCGGCACCTGGGGATAGTGGTTCACCACGAAGCTGTAGACGGTGCCCCGGCCCGACGCGGCCACCGTGTCCCAGTCGAAAGAGCGGCAGTGCGAGCAGGACGGGCGCGGCGGGTGACGAAGGGTGCCGCAGTTGGTGCACCGCTGGATGAGCAGCTTGTGCTCCTTGGCTCCTTCGAAGAAGAAGCGGTTGTCCTGGGTCAACGCCGGCCGCGGACGGTTCGGGCGCTTGGTCGGCTCGGCTTTGGCGACTCGGGGCCTGAACTTGAGGATGCGGAACCGCATGGTGGCCACCGACGCACCGTTCTGATCGGTGAACTCCAATCGGGTGGTGATGAAGTGGCCCACCCCGAGCCCGGTGGCTTTCTCCCCGGACACCGAGTCGATGACCGAGACGACCGCAACTTCGTCGCCGGGCACCAAGGGGCGCTCGTAGTGCTGATCACAGTTGGTGGCCACCACCGAGGTGAATCCGGCCTCGTCGAGGGCGGCCATGAACAGCTCGTGCGGTAAGTCCCTGGAGATCTTCCCGTTGGCCCGGGCCTCGTCGGCCGCCTGACTGGCACGGAGTCCCCGCATGATCCATGCCTGCAGCATGGTGGGCGGGGCGATGATCCCCGGGTACCCGGCGTCGCGGGCTACGGCATCATCGACATAGACCGGGTTCATGTCACCCATGGCCTCGACCCAGTGGCGGATCATGGGCAGGTTGACGGCGTCCGGTCCCCGATTGGGCGGACCGGTGGACTGGCCGATGAACGACTGCAGCCGCTCGTCGAGGGAGCTCGGGTCGGTGGACGCGCCCGTGGACGTTGTCTGCGCTGCGCTCATCGCGACGACCGCTTCATGCCCAGTCCGGCCATGGCCAGGATCTCTCGCTGGATCTCGTTGACGCCGCCCCCAAAGGTGTTGATCTGGGCCTGTCGGCCGGCCCGCTCGAGCTCCCCGTGGAGGACCGCACCCGGCGTGTAGGGGCTCAGGTAGCCGGCGGCACCGACGATGCCCAGCAGCCGGCGGTAGATCTCGACGGTCGCCTCGGTGCCGAACACCTTGACCGCCGAGGAGTCCGCAGGACCCAAGGTGCCGTTGGCCACTGCAGCCGTCATCCGCCAGTTGAGGAGCTTCTGCGCCTCGAGCAGTGCGTAGGTGCGGGCCAGGTCCTCCTGCACCCAGCCGACTTCGGCCAGGCCCTGGTCGATCACCCAGTCGGCGACCTCGGCCCACAGGCGACTGGCCAGGGCGCTGACTGCGGCTAGGCCCACCCGCTCATGGTTGAGCTGGCCGGTGATCAGTCGCCATCCTTCGTTCAGCTCCCCTACCAGGGCCGACCTGGGCACCCGGACACCGTCGTAGTAGGAGGCGGTGGTGGCCACCCCTCCCACGGTGACGATCGGAGTGCAGGCGAACCCCGGCGACGAGGTCGGGACCATGAAGATGGAGATGCCCTTGTGCTTGGGGGCATCGGGATTGGTGCGGGCGGCCAGCCAGATGTAGTCGGCCTGGTCGGCGCCGCTGGTAAAGATCTTGTTGCCGTTGATGATCCACTCGTCACCGTCCAACACGGCCCGGGTGCGCAACGAAGCCAGATCGGTGCCTGCTTCGGGCTCGGTGTAGCCGATGGCGCAGTTGATCTCGCCGGCCAGGATGCCCGACAGGAAGAAGCTCTTCTGTTCGTCGGTACCGAACTTCATGATCATCGGGCCCACGGTGTTGAGGGTCACGAACGGGAAGGGCGCCCGGGCCCGCTGCACCTCGTTGAAGAAGATGAACTGATCGGTGGCCGGTCGGCCCTGACCGCCGAACTCCTCGGGCCAGCCGATGCCGAGCCAACCGTCGGTGCCCATCTGCCGGACCATCCTCCGGAAGGTGGCGCCGCCTTCGGTCTCGCTGTCGAGGGCGAGGCGGACCTCGTCGGTCAACAGATCGGCGAAGTACGCCCGGAGCTCGGCCCGGAGCGCCAGTTGCTCCGGAGTCTCTTCGAGGTGCATGACGGTTGATCCCTCCACTCTGTGGCATCGGACGTCCTTGCGGAAGCCGTAGCCGACACCAAGGCCTCGACTGCGCCAGAGGTTAACTTCCCGGGTCATCGGGCAGCACCTGCCTTCTCCGACCCTCATCCCCCGAACAACCAGGCCATCAATTCGACCGCAGCAGGACCTCGAATCTGTGGAGGTCCACGTGCTGCTGGCCTATGATAACTGATACACGTTCTAGAAACGTCATCGCCGCCGAGGCGTGACGAACGTTGCCGTCAGTCGGCGTCGACGAGTTTCTACTTTGGGGGACATCATGGAGCTGGGCGACATCAACCTTTGCGATCCGGGCAACTTCGTCTCGTCCGTGCCTCACGACTGGTTCGCTCTCTTGCGCCGCGAATCGCCGGTTCAGTGGCACCCGGACCCCGATGGATTCGCCGACGGATTCTGGTCGGTCACCCGCTTCGACGACTGCGTCGGGGTCAACCGTGACTACGAGCACTTCTCGTCCTACCGGTCGGCCACCCTCTTCCACGACTTCGACGAGGAGGTCCTCGGCCAGCAGCGCATGATGATGCTGAACATGGACCCACCCATGCACACCCGGTACCGGCGCCTGGTGAACAAGGGATTCACCCCGCGGATGATCCGGGACCTCGAGGCCAAGGTGATCTCCTCCACTGACAGGATCATCGACAGCGTCTGCGAGAAGGGGTCCGCCGACTTCGTCGAGCAGATCTCGGCCGAGTTGCCCCTCCAGGTCATCGCCGACCTGATGGGCGTCCCCCAAGAGGACCGCCACCTGGTATTCGAGTGGTCGAACCGGATGGTCGGGTCGGACGACCCCGAATACCAGATCAATCCCGAGGCCAGCACCCAGGCCTCGATGGAGCTCTTCGCCTACGCCGACGAACTGTGCGCGAAGAAGCGCCTCGACCCCCACGAGGACCTGTTCAGCGTGCTCACCCAGGCGGAAATTGAGGGCGACCAGCTGTCCCAGCTCGAGCTCGACCTCTTCTTCCTCCTGCTGGCCGTGGCCGGCAATGAGACCACCCGCAACCTGATCTCGGGCGCCATGGTGGCGTTCTTCGACAACCCCGACCAGTGGGAGCGCCTCCGGGACGACCGCTCACTGCTCCCCTCCGCAGTCGAGGAGATGCTCCGCTACGTCACCCCGGTGATGCACTTCCGGCGCCAGGCGGCCGCAGACGTGGTGATCGGTGAGCAGAAGATCGCCGAGGGCGACAAGGTCGTGTTCTGGCACATCTCGGCCAACCGCGACGAGTCGGTCTTCGCCGATCCCGACAAGTTCGACATCGCCCGCACGCCCAACAACCACATGGCCTTCGGCGGCGGTGGGCCCCACTTTTGCCTGGGGGCGAACCTGGCCCGGATGGAGATCCGGGTGATGTTCGACCGCCTGCTCGACCGGCTTCCCGACATCCGCCTCGACGGAGAGGTGCAACGCCTGCGCTCCAACTTCATCAATGGCGTGAAGCACATCCCGGTGGCCTTCACGCCGTCGGCACCCCTCGACCAGTAACCGCACCAACTCCCGAGAAAGCGGTCGTCCACCATGCGTTTTCATCAAGCCATCCAGTTCATACCGCTGAATGAAGTGGTCAGCCTGACCACGGTCAGCGACACCCTCGGGTACTCGGGCGTCTACCTGTCGGACCACCTGTTCAACCCCAAGGAACTGAAGTCGCGCTACACCTACTCGAAAGCACCGGACGGGGCGCCCCCTTGGGAGAAGGGGACCGAGTGGCCCGACCCGATGTGCCTGATCTCCGCCCTGTCTGCGGTCACCACCAACGTGACCTTCACCACCGGCATCTATATCGCACCGGTACGCGACCTGATCACCGTGGCCAAGTCGGTGGGCACCGCCGCGGTGCTGTCCGACAACCGGGTCCGGCTGGGCGTGGGTGTCGGATGGTGTGAAGAGGAATACGTCCAGACCGGACAGGACTTCCGCACCAGGGGCAAGCGCCTCAACGACATGATCCCCGCACTGCGGGCCCTGTGGCAGGGGGGCTGGGTCGAGTACCACGGCTCTCACTACGACGTCCCGTCGTGTCAGATGAATCCCGCACCCACCCTGCCCGTGCCGATTCTGGGCGGCGGGGACTCGGAGCCGGCTCTGCTGCGGGCCTCCACCCTGTGCGATGGATGGATCAACACCGGCGCGGCGCTCCCCGACGAGGCATTCGCCCAGGTTGCGAAAGTCACAGACGCTCTCAAACGAGCCGGTCGGGAGAACGAGCCGTTCTCCATCTATCTGGCGGTCAAGGCCTTCCCCGACCTCGATCTCTACCGCCGCCTCGAAGACGCCGGCGTCACCGATCTGCTCTGCGCTCCGTGGATGGCCGTCCAGGCCAAGGAGGGCGACACGCCCGAGTCGATCCACACCAAACGGATGGCCGTGGTCAAGCAGTTCGCCGAGCATTTCATCGCCACAATGGTCTGAGAGGTTGTCGCGTTTGTCTTCCCAGAGCGACCGGTAGTTCGCTGGAACCGAGCCGCCAGCTGCCTGTGGCGAGAACTCGTGGCCACCTGGACGTTCGCATGCTCAG
>JADGOF010000073.1 GCA_017883105.1 Acidimicrobiales bacterium | reverse complement strand
AAGAAAGCCGTTGCACGCTTGAGCAGGTCGACGTCCATCTGCAGCCGTCGATTCTCCCTTCGCAGCCGGGTGAGCTCTGACCGCTCTTCCGTGGTGAGGCCGGGGCGTTCACACTGCACATGGAGCACGTCGGGACGGAACGCAGCGGCAGCGCTTCGCAGCGAGAAGAGGGTACGGGTTCCCGTCGTTGCCGACCGCTTGAGTGCCGACCAGTTGGTGGCCGGAAGCGGCATGGGAAGACGGCGAACGACCATGCCGTCACGGATCTCGGCGGTTTCGGGGGTGGAGTCGTCCGGGTGACCGGTCCAGACCTCCACCTGATCTCCGGCTTCGACAAGGGAGAGCGCCAGGTGACGAGTGAGCTCCTCGACACCCCCGAGCGACGGGGGGTAGGAGCTGGGGATGAGGGCAATCCGGGTCATTGTCGATCGTCTCGGTGTCCGGGGGCACCCAGGGCGCCCGCCGCATCCCCGGACGGTAACAGCACAGAAGAGGGGTGAACACCCACCAACTGGATCATGCGATGGTTGGGTTCAACCAGGGCTCGACCGCGGCCAGCACCGCTCCGCTCGGCTCAGGCGCCACCTGGCTCCAATTGCCCACGCCCGGCGACCAGTAATTGGAGAACGCAGCGGCATACCAACCCGAGAGGAATCCCTGCTCGGCGCAGTCACAGTTGGGGGCCCAGCTGGCGGGATGAATGCCCAGGATGTCCTCGATCTGAGCCTCACCGCCCTGGGGCTCCACGGCCGCGGCATCGACTTCGTGCCCGATCTCGAAGGCGGTGATGGCGGCCAGCCTCTCCACCGTCTCGCCCGGATAGACGTACAAGACCGAGGTCCCGCCGGCCTGGCCCCAGGTGAAGGTCGTGTTGCCGTAGAAGCCCGGAGACGGTGCGTCCGAGATGGGAAGGAACTGAATCGTGTAGCCGGGGATGTTCTGCCATGGGTAGCGGACCAGGGTCAGCGCCTGGGCGCCCATCTGCTCGGGAGTGAGGGGCGCGGTGGACGGTGCCGCGGCAGGCACCGGCACAGGAGTCGTGGCCGCCGGGGCAGGAGCCACGGTGGTGGTGGGTGCCGGAACGGTGCTGGTAGGTGCCGGAGCCGTGGTGGTGGTGGGTGCCGGAGCCGTGGTGGTGGGTGCCGGTGCAGCGGCCACCGGCGGTGCGGTCAGTGAGGGAGTGCCGCTGAGGGTACGGCTCGACGGCGCCGCACGGTGATCGGCGGTCGCCGAGGCGCGGCCGCCGGGACCGACCAACAGGATGGATGCCGTAACGATGCCCGCCACGGCGGCGACCACTGCAACCTCGAAGCGGAGCACCGCCCGACGTTGGCCGAAGGTGGCTCGGTAGACGCGGGCCCGAAACCCGCTGGACCGTCGATCGGGACCGATGTACCCCTCGGAGAGGACCAGGCCGGGTGCATCCAGATCGGCCAGAAGGTCGGGCCGAAGGGTCTCGTCGGAGAGTGCGGGAACGTCGTCCGGACCTCCGTACAACAGGTCTTGCCAGGGGGAGTCGGCGGATTCAACGGCAGATGGGACAGCAGTCCTGTCCGTCAGCGTCGGATCCATACCATCAGATCGGCAGGTTCCATTCGGATCTGAAGTATCGAAACCTTCAACGCGACATCACGAACGCTGAAGTATCACCCCCCGGGACTTGCGATGCGGGTTCCAGTCCCCCCCGACGGCCCCGTTGTCTCACCCTGGACGCGTGGCGGGCGCTACGGAGGGCGCGGCGATCCTCCGCCGCCTTGAGGCGAACGCATCTCGCCGGCGACATCGTCTCACCCGTCCCGGCGCAGAGCGCCGGTACAGCAGTCACGGCGCGTCTCCCTGCGGCCGTCTCCGCGCCGACCGCCGCAGCGGGGCGCACAATGGAGGCCTTCACGTGCGCCGACCGCGCAAGGTCCCGCTCCGCGCGCCTGGTGCGGGGCCCGTGGGTGCGGACCACCTCCGCAGGCCGCACTGTCGCCGCGGATCGGCTGGCCGAGGTCTGCGGTGCCGCCTGCACCGGGGCCCGGGACGCCATCAACGTCAAGGGGACGACGGCAGCCGCCGTCGCCACCACTACCACGATCGCCTGGCGCACCCGTAGCGACGGTCCGTGGCTTGACGGACCACGCGGCTCCATGGGGCGAGGTCGACGCCGGTCCCGACCCACGTAGTCGGCGGAGATGACCAGGCGCGGATCGTAGAGATCGGCGAGGAGCTCAGGCGGGATCTCTCCGTCCGGCGAAAGGAGCCCTTCGGGGGCAGCCCCACCGAACGGGACCGGGGCCGAGGTCCGCGACTGGACCAGACCCGGCCGATGCGTTGGTCGCTGCTGCCCCAGCGGGAGTGCCACACTCCCTCATCGGCACCCTATGGCCGAACCTGAAGGCGGGATCGGGAAACAGCCGGCCGCATCGGTGCGTCGGTCACACGGTGAGGCCGAGGGAGCGGTACACCTCGCCCGTGGCACGGGCGGTGCGATCCCAGGTGAGGGGTTGCACACGCTCGGCACCGCGCTCGGCCAGTTCGGCACGGCGCCCCTCGTCCGAGACGAGGACACGCAGCGTCTCGGTGAGACCCTCCACATCGCCCGCCCGAAACGTCTCGACGCCATCCCCCACGGCCTCCACGATGGCCGGGACCGGCGTGGTCACCACCGGGGCCCCGCAGGCCATGGCCTCCACCGGCGGCAGTCCGAATCCCTCGTAGCGGGAGGCATACCCGACCAGGGTGGCGGCTCCGTACAACGCAGGAAGATCCGAGTGGGGAACGTGACCGATCTGCATCGTCCCGGTGGGTGCCACGCTGCCCCACAGGCTGTGCCCGGTGAGCACCAGGGCGATCCCCGCAGCTCGAGAGGCCACCGCCAACGTGGCGATGTCCTTGCGCGGTTCGATGTTCCCCACATGCAACATGAATCGCTCCGGAAGCCCGTACTTCAACCGCACCCGCGCCACCGCGGCCTGCGAAGGTGGGGTCATGGTGGGGTCGGGAGCGGAATGGATGACCACGGATTCCCGCCCCAGCAGTGCCTTGACCCGCTCGGCGGTGAATGCCGACACCGAGATGATGGCATCCGCCCGGCGTAGCGAGTTCCGAAGGAGCATCCGCTCGCCAAGGACCCGGTCAGGCCGGCGTTCAGGACCCGGCCCGGTGCATCGACGCGACAGTCAAGAGTCCTTGATCGTACCGGAACCGTTGTTCATTCCCGTGCCGTCAGGGCACGGGAATGCCAACCACCGACCGGTTGACCCGAGCCCGGTCCCACATCCGGCGATCGCCCAACTACCATCGCTCCGTGTCATTCACGACCATACGGATGACAGTCGGTCGGGTTGTGCTGATCGGCGGCGTGCTGGTCCTCCTGTTCATTCCCTACCTGCTCTGGGGTACCGGGTTAATGACAGCCCGGACCCAGGCGCACCTCCGCGAGGAGTTCAGCGCGTCCCAACATCAGGCCGGGGCGATCGCCCACAAGCACCCCACCGCGCCCAAGAAGGGGACCGTCCCGACCCCCGAGGTGGCCCGCGTCATTCCCGACCCGGCGGTCGGCAGTCCGGTCGGTGTCATCGCCATCCCCAAGATCGGTCTCTCGATGGTGGTGGTGGAGGGAACCGGCGAGGCCCAACTGCAGGCCGGGCCCGGCCACTATCCGGGCACAGCGCTTCCCGGCGAGGCCGGCAACGCGGCGATCGCCGGACACCGGACCACCTACCTCCACCCCTTCTACAGCCTCGATGCACTGCTTCCCGGCGACGCGATCATCGTGACCACCCTTCAGGGGATCTTCCTTTATCACGTCATCAGCAGCCAGGCCGTGGATCCGACCGACGTCGCCGTGGTCGGGCCGACGTCGACGCCGCAGTTGACCCTGACCACCTGCAATCCCCGCTACAGCGCCGAACAGCGCCTGGTGGTCCATGCCGCGCTGGTGGCCAGCGTCGTGGTGCACCCGAAGGCAGCCGCGGTCCCGGCCCACCACGAAAGACCGGTGGCACCGGGTGCCTCGGCCAACCCGGGCAAGAACTGGATGGCTGCCATCCTGTGGGGTATCACGGTCGTCGCGCTGATCACGGGCGCGTGGATCGGCGCAGCGAAGTCCAAAGGTGGGCGCCGCGCCTTCGTCCTGGTGGTCGGTCTCCTGACCTGGCTGGTGGTGGTGTTCTTCTTCTTCGACGCGTTGGCGCCGTTGCTTCCGGCCAGCTTCTGACCACGACTCGACTGACCGGCAATGGAGGTCGGCACCGCTGGCCGGCCACGTTCGGAGGTTGCCCGCTCCTAAGGCTCGAAGGACGGCGACGTCACCCTCTCACCACCGGCCCTGGGGCCGGGGCGGACCCCGGAGGGTCGGTCAGGCGTGGGCCCGGCGGCGGCGAAGCATGATGCCTCCGGCCAGCACGGCACCGACGCCGATTACCGCCAACTCCTCCACGTCCGCGCCGGTGAAGGGGAGGCTGGAGGTCGATCCGGTGGTGCCGCTTGCCGAGGACGTTGCGGGGAGCGCGGTTCCGCCGTCACCCGTCGCCGTGGCCGCGACAGCCGGCGGCGCGCAAGTGTAACAACCCGTGTCCGCAGCACCAGCGACGCTCGGCACCACGACCAGTGACGCCAGTGCGAATCCCGACCCGATAACCAATCGTCTTGCCAACATCGTCTCTGCCCTTCTTTCCGCGGAGGTGGAGCCTCGGCGTTACCCAACACACACCCGCTGGACATCCCTGCGGCGTACTCTTCTGGATCCATCTTGCCTGGTCGAGGCACCACTTGGCAACGAGCGACCGGGGGCAATCCACCGATCACCACTGTACGTGTCCATTATCTTTCGCTCAGTGATATTCCGTCACCCGGATCGGAGGATCCCGCTCGATCGCTCCGACCGACCCCGATCTGTCCGGAGGTCCCCTGTCAAGCCGGAACCAGCTGGCCGAACGTGCTGCACAGGCCGAAGGCCTCGATGATCACGAAGGAGGCCACGATCACCACCACCACCGGAATCCTCCAGCCCTTACCCGAACGGGCCATGGGGGAAGGCATGTACCACGACGGCAGCAGACCGGGCGCCTGGTCCAAGTAGACCGACAGCGGAACGGCGCCCTCCGCCAAGGGGGCATCTGGGTCAGCCGCCAGCGCCAACTCGGTCAGCTCGGCTTCCGTGAACTCCGCCGCCGGCACGTCCCCGATACCAGAGTCCAGATCGGCGGCGCGGGCAACATCGTGGTCCTTCACCGTCACACTCCTCCGGGGTCTCGAGCAGACAACCCCTCACTGTCCACCCTACCGTTCGCCCGTCCGCCGGCTACAGCAGATGGACCAGCGACTCGAGCAGCACGATGGTCACCCCGACCGACACCAGTCCCAGGATGTAGAGGATCCTGCGGCCCCTGGGGCGTCCCGATCCGCCGGCCGTCCCGAATCCCACCATGGCGAGAGCAAGCACGCCCACCGCCTCGGCGATGAAGAAGGCGGTCCTCACGGTGAACAGGTGGGTGCCAGCCAGGACGAAGATGATGACGGAGGGGATGGCTGCGGTCACGATCGACCACGAACCCTGGAGTTCCGTGCGGACGTCCGACCCATGCAGTTCGAGACGTTGCCACGACCGCTTGGCAACCAGGCGCGACAACGTGTGGGCGAACCAGATGGCCAGCGCGCCGACGACGACCCCTGCTGTGGTCAGCGCCTCGGGATGGGTCTCGAAGGTGAGCCCGGCGATGGCCACCAGGGTCGAGATTGTTCCGTACACATAGTCGGCGAGTCAGTGCACCGATCGCTGGTGCCCGGGCCCGGTCTGTTCGGACGGTGACGGCTCAGTCATCATCGGTGGCGACGGTCGGCAACGTCTGGTGCCCTCTCTCGATGGGAATGTGGCCCGAGCGCCGCCGGCTCCCCGGGCCGGGCACTCCGGCGCGACAATCAGCGACAGCAGACGCGCGCAATTCTGGCACCGATCTCGTGCGGGCCCGGACATCCTGGGCGCGGACCCGGGTGTTCCGACCTGTCCGCCGTCGCCATGTCTGTCGCGGCAAAGCCCGAACCCCGGCATGGAGCAGGCGCAGGACCCGCCGATCAGCCCGTTGCGGGGGTAACGGAGCGCCCTGCCGGTGCCAACCGGACGAGCGCGTTGTAGGTCACAACGGCAATTGCCAGGTGCATGGCGACCAACACCAGCACTGCCCGTGCCGGGGCGCCGCGCATCAGGATCCACAGATCCGGCAGCAACAGGACGATCGTCACCAGGATGGCCATGCGGAAGAAGAGCCACCGGGGCCGGGACGAGATCCGGGTCACCATCGGCCATGCCGCACAGGCGATGATCACCCCGATCACGGTGAGCTTGGCATAGGACTGGACGTGGAAGTGGGCGTAGCCGTTGGTCGAAGGAAAGACCTTCGTCCCGAGGGCCACCAGCAGCACGTCGGCGACCAGCGACCCGGCGAGAGCCACCAAGGTGGCGAGGACCAGACCCGGCCAACCAGGCAACGAGCTGCCCGGTTTGAAGTCAACGTGAAACCGCGTCAGCAGGGGTTGGACCGCGGTGTCCGCGAACCACGGGGTCTCCTGGTCTTGCACATGTTGTCCGGACATCACGCTCAATTTAGGGCACTGACCCTGAAGAACGGATGACGGGAGACCGGGGATACCGGCAGAACCCCGGACGAAGCGAAGCAAGGCACGTCGTCGGTCGGGAGGTGACACTACGAGCAGCCGCTGGTGGTCCCGCAGCTGGCGCAGACGTAGCACGACCCGGCCCGCTGCATGGCATTGCCGCACTGGTAGCAGTAGGGGGCGTCCCGGGGCTCGGCCCGGGCCAGCAGATGCTGGGCGCTCGCGGCCGCGGGCGCAGCCTCTGCTGTCGGAGTGGGGGCGTGTGTCTCGAACAGCGCCGGAGTGCTGCCGTCGACAACCGTGGCGATGACCGGGTCGATCGCCTCCACTTCGACCACACCGGTGGACTCGGTCGCCGTCTCCTCCACGCCCGGCAGGGTGGGCTGCATCCGCTCGCTGGTGGACAGCACCCCGAGCTCGGCCCGCTCCTCCATGGGGAGGTAGTCGACGGCCAGCCGCCGGAAGATGTAGTCGACCAGGCTGGTGGCGATCCGGAGGTCGGCGTCGTCGGTGATGCCGGCCGGCTCGAACCGCATGTTGGTGTACTTGCGGACATAGGTGGCCAGCGGCACGCCGTGCTGCAGACCCAGGCTGACCGAAATGGAGAAGGCGTCCATGATGCCGGCCAGGGTCGAGCCCTGCTTGGACACTTTCATGAACACCTCGCCGGGGCGCCCGTCCTCGTACTCCCCGACCGTGACGTATCCCTCACAGTCGGCCACCCGGAAGGCGAAGGTCGACGACTTGCGCCGTCGCGGCAGGCGCTCACGCACCGCCCCGACCAGCACGGTCTCCGCGGTACGGGTCTGCTCGTGAGCCAGAGCAGCCTCAAGGACCGCGATCTTCTCCGCCAGCTCGCGGGCGTGGGCCTCTGCTTCCGAACCGGCCGGAACCACGTCGCCGCTGACGTCGACTTCCGCACTCTCCTTCTTGGTGGTGGAGAGCGGTTGGCCCACCTTGCAGTTGTCGCGGTAGATGGCCACCGCCTTGATCCCCATCTGCCAGGCGTCGATGTGCAGCTGCTCGACGTCCTCCACCGTCACGTCCTCGGGCAGGTTGACCGTCTTGGAGATCGCACCGGAGATGAACGGCTGGACGGCGCCCATCATGCGGACGTGGCCGAGGTAGTGGATGGTGTTGTCCCCCATCGAGCAGGCGAAGACGCCCAGATGATCGGCGGTCAGGTAGGGGGCTCCCACGATGGTCTTGTGCTCGTCGATGTAGGCGATGATCTCGTCGACCTGATCGGGCGAGTACCCGAGCCTGGTCAGGGCGCGGGGCACCGTCTGGTTGACGATCGACATGGTGCCGCCGCCGACCAGCTTCTTCGTCTTGACCAGTCCGAGGTCGGGCTCGACACCGGTGGTATCGCAGTCCATCAACAGGCCGATGGTGCCGGTGGGAGCCAGCACGCTGGCCTGGGAGTTGCGCACGCCGTACTGGTCACCCAGCTCGACGGCCAGTTCCCATGCCTCTTGGGCGGCGCACAGCAGGTCGGTCGGGACCTGCTCCTCGTCGATGCCGGCCACCGCGTCGCGGTGCATGCGCAGGACGTTGAGCATCGGCTCGACGTTCTCGTGATAGCCGGCGAACGGGCCCATGCGGGCCGCGGTGCGGGCCGAGGTGGCATAGGCGTGACCGGTCATCAACGCGGTGATGGCCCCGGCCCACGCCCGCCCCTGGTCGGAGTCGTAGGGCAGTCCCTGGGCCATCAGCAGTGCGCCGAGGTTGGCGTACCCGATCCCCAGCTCACGGAAGCGGCGGGAGTTCTCGGTGATCTTCTCGGTGGGATAGTCGGCGTTGCCCACGATGATCTCCTGCGCGGTGAAGATCACTTCGACGGCGGCCCGGAAACCCTCGATGTCGAAGGAGGAGTCCTCGTGGAGGAACTTCATGAGGTTGAGGCTGGCCAGGTTGCACGCCGAGTTGTCGAGGTGCATGT
>JADGOF010000072.1 GCA_017883105.1 Acidimicrobiales bacterium | reverse complement strand
AAGCTGCGGACCTTGGAGAACTGGGAGCTGATGGCGTGGACCAGATGGAGGGTGAAGCGGGCGAAGCTGGCCACCGATCCGGAGATGTCGGCGATCACCACGATCTCCGGCTTGGACGGCCGGGGATAGCGGAACTTGGGATCGACCGGCACCCCGCCGGTGGAGAGCGAGTGACGCACGGTGGAGCGGAAGTCGAGGGATCCCTTGCGGCCATGCCGTCGCTTGCGGGCCAGCCGGACCGCCAGTTTGCGCGACAGGGGCTGGAGCGACTTCCGGAGGGCCACCAGCTCGTCCCGCGAGGCGTGCATCACGTCGATGTCCTCGGGCAGGGGCTTGCGGATCGACTTGGCCAGTGCCTCACTACCCCGGTCGGCCACCAGGCGCCGACGGATCTCGTTTTCGATCTCCTGGCGCAGCTGGTCGATACGGGCCTGATACTCGTCGCGCAGCAGGCGTTCCTCCAGGCCGGTGAGCGAGGCAGCCGGTGCTCCGGAGCCGGCGCCTGCACCGTCGTTGAGCGACGACGTGGCGGCACGGGCCTGGTCGACCAGCCGGTCGAGCACCTTGTCGAGGTCGAGGTTCCGGAGGGTGCGATAGAGGTAGTAGGTCCCGCCCACTGGACGGCCGGACTCCATGCCCGCATACCGGGTCACCGCCTGGCGGGCCACTGCCGACACCATGGCCGAGTTGGAGTTGAGCAGCGCCTTGTAGAGCAGGTCGGCCAACTCCTCGGGGGTCATGCCCTCCTGTCCCCCGCCGCCCCGGCCCCGTCCGCTCCGGCCGCCCTGGCCGGTCATCTCCGAGTCCGCATTCCCCTCGACATCTGCGGTGGTGGTCTCGTCATCGTCGTCGATCCGGTAGTCGGGACCTCGCAGCGAGAAGTAGATCTCGAAGGCCGTCTCGTAGGCCCGCCAGTGGGACGAGGACTTCACCAAGCTGGCGCCGAGGGTGTACTTGAGGGCCTCGCGGTCCTCGATGGGCACGTGGCGCAGCGTCTCCGCGGCATCCAGGTGCTCGGTCAGCGATACCGGGATGCCGGCGGCCCGCAGTTCGGCTACGAAGCCGGTGAGGAGATCGAGCATGACAGACATCCCGACCTCAGTCGGGAGACTCCACCCCCGCTAGTTCCTTGGCCGTCCGGTCGATGTCCGTCCGGTACTTCAACAGGATGTGGAGTGTGTCCCGGGCCTGCTCGGCGTCGATCGACTCCACACCGAGGACCACCAGGGTGCGGGCCCAGTCGAGGGTCTCGGAAACCGATGGGTGCTTCTTCAGGTCGAGGGTGCGGATCGATCGCACGATGCGGGCCACCTGGTCGGCGAGGGCCTGGCTGATGCCGGGGACCCTCGTCTCGATGATCGCCCGCTCGCGGTCCAGCTGGGGATAGTCGATGTGCAGGTAGAGGCACCGCCGCTTCAACGCCTCGGACAGCTCGCGGGTGTTGTTGGAGGTGAGGAAGACCAGCGGGATCCGGGTGGCCCGCACCGTCCCCAGCTCGGGGATCGACACCTGGTATTCGGACAGGATCTCGAGCAGCAGGGCCTCGGTCTCCAGCTCCACCCGGTCGACCTCGTCGACCAGGAGGACCACCGGCTCCGGCGAACGGATGGCCTCGAGCAAGGGACGGGCCAGCAGGAACTCCTCGGAGAAGATGTCGTCCTCGAGCTCCTTCCACGACTGCCCGGAGTCGGCCTGGATGCGGAGCAACTGTTTCTTGTAGTTCCACTCGTAGAGGGCCTTGGACTCGTCGAGCCCCTCGTAGCACTGCAATCGGATCAGTCGGCTTCCGGTGAGGCGGGCCACTGATTTGGCCAGCTCGGTCTTGCCCGTTCCGGCCGGGCCCTCCACCAGTACCGGCTTGGCCAGCCGGTCGGCCAGGAACACCACACCAGAGATCCCGTCGTCGGCCAGGTAGTCAACGCCGGCCAGGCCGGTCCGCACTGCATCGATGGAGTCGAAGCGCGGTGCCCCGGCCACCGGGAACCCCGAGGTGATCTCCTCCGACGCCATCGAGGAGCCGCCCGGTTCGAAGGTGTCGGTCACGACCGCACCTGCCCGTCACCGTTGACCACGTACTTGACCGAGGTCAGCTCGCGGAGGCCCATCGGCCCCCGGGCGTGAAGCTTCTGGGTGGAGATACCGATCTCCGCCCCCAGCCCGAGCTCTTCGCCGTCGATGAACCGGGTGGAGGCGTTGACCAGCACGGCCGCCGCATCCACCTCGGAGGTGAACCGGGTGGCCGTGGCCAGGTCACCGGTGATGATCGCCTCCGAATGACCGGATCCGAAGCGGGCGATATGGTCGATGGCGCCGTCGAGGTCGTCGACCACCGCCACCGACAGCTTCATGCCCAGGAATTCGGTGGCGAAGTCCTCATCGGTGGCCGGTGCCGCCTCCGGGAGGATCGAACGGGTCGCCGCGTCGCCCACCAGCGTCACCCCGGCCAGGGCCGATGCCATCCGGGGAAGGAACGCATCGGCCACCGATCGGTGGACCAGCAGGGTCTCTGCGCTGTTGCAGACGCCGGGCCGCTGCATCTTGGCGTTGGCCACCACCGATTCGGCCATGGACAGGTCGGCGGCCCGGTCCACGTAGATGTGGCAGTTCCCGGACCCATCGAGCACGTAGGGGATGGTGGCGTGCTCGAGGATGGAGGCGATGAGCGAGGGGCCGCCCCGGGGGATCAGGCAGTCGATGAGCCCGTCCAGTTGCATGAAGGCCACCGCCGAGGCCCGGCTGGTGTCCTCAACCAGGCCGACCGCATCCTTCGGGAGCCCCGCCTTGTTCAGTCCGTCACGCAGTAGCCCGGCGATGACCGAGTTGGACGAGATGGCCGACGACGATCCCCGGAGAAGCACCGCGTTGCCCGACTTGAGACACAGCCCGGCGGCATCACTGGTCACGTTGGGCCGGTTCTCGTAGATGATCCCGACCACGCCCAGCGGCACCCGGACCCGCTGGACCCGGAGACCGTTGGGACGTACCCAACCGTCGACGACCTCGCCCACCGGATCGGGAAGCCCGGCCACGTTTCGGAGGCCTTTGGCCATGGCGGTCACCCGGTCCCGGTCCAGTCGGAGGCGGTCGAGGGAGGTTGGATCGGCGCCGTCCTGCTCGGCCCGGGCCACGTCGGTGGCATTGGCCTCGAGCACCCGTCCGGCCCGGTCCTCGACCAGGTCGGCAGCGAACAGCAGCACGTCATTGCGGGCGGCCGACGAGGCGACGGCCAGCCGCCGACTGGCGGCCTTGGCCCGCTGCCCGAGGGCGACCAACGGAGAAGATGGGCTGGTTGGCACTGTCTAAGCGTAGTTGGCGAACTTCGTGAGGCGGAGCGAAGGCCCTGCTGCTCGAGGCAGCCTCAGTCGAGCACCACCAGATCGTCCCGGTGGACCACCTCGGGCGAGACGTCCACGGGCAGCTCGTCCGAACGTCGGCCCGCCCACTGGGCCACCAACGACGCCGGATGACGGACCAGGCCCTTGGCGAAGACGACACCGTCCGGACCGGCGATCTCGACCGCGTCCTCGAACCCGAAGTCGCCTGCGACCGATACCACCCCGGCCGGCAACAGCGAGCGACCCCGCTCCATCAGGGCCCGGCGGGCCCCGTCGTCAACCACGATGGTTCCCGTGGCACCGACGGCGAAGGCGATCCACAGCTTCCGGGCGGGGAGGCGACGCTCCCGGGCCACGAACCGGGTCCCGACACCCGGGGCCGAGCCGATCACCTCGGCCAGCACCCCGGGCCGCGAGGCGTCGGCGATGACCGCCTCGACTCCAGACCACACCGCGATCTTCGCCGCCGCCAGCTTCGAGCCCATGCCCCCACTGCCGATAGCGCTCCCCGCTCCCCCGGCGACTCGTTCGAGCTCATGGTCGATCTCGACCACCTCTTCGATGAGCGATCCCCGGCTGGTGAGCCGCGGGTCCTCGGTGAGGAGGCCGGCGGTGTCGGTCAACAAGATCAGGAGCTGGGCGCCGACCAGATGGGCCACCAGTGCGGCCAGCCGGTCATTGTCACCGAACCGGATCTCCTCGTCGGCCACCGCGTCGTTCTCGTTGACCACCGGCACCACACCGAGCTCCAACAGCCGGGACAGGGTCTGGCGTGCATGGAGGTACTGGCTGCGGTGGACGAAGTCGAGCGGCGCCAGGAGGACCTGGCCCGCAACCAGGTGGTGCAGCTCGAGGGCATCGCTCCACACCCGCATCAGTTGGTGCTGGCCCACCGCGGCCACGGCCTGCAAGGTGGCCAGATCCGACGGGCGCGCCCGGTCGGGAGCCAGGGTGGTCCACCCGGCGGCGATGGCCCCGGAGGTCACCACCACCACCCGATTGCCGACGGCCCGGGCGGCAGACACTTCCGCGGCCAGCTTTTCGATGGCACCCACATCTACCCGTCCCGAGGTGGTCACCGATGAGGAGCCGATCTTCACCACCAGGGTGCGGGCCGAATGTCCGGTCGACTCCGTGGGGTCGAGGGTCACGATCGTCGACGGCGACTCTTGGTGTCGCCGGTGAACTCCGGTTGATCGCGGTACCAGATGAACGACATGTCGCCGATGTGGACCAGATCGCCGTCACGGGCCCCGGCCCGCGCCAGGGCCCTGTCCACCCCGATTCGACGGAGCCGCCCCTGCACATAATCGGCAGCCTCATCCGAGGTGACATCGTTGAGGGCCACCACCCGTTCGGCCACCTTGCCCACCACCGCAAAGACTCCTTCTTCGATCCGCTCGACGGCGAACCCTTCGGGCAGGGGCCGGTGGATGACGATGGTCCCGTCGGCCTCGGGTTCGCTCGTCCGGGCCTCGGCCACCAATCCGGTCAGCTTCCCGACCAACTCGTTGATGCCCTGACCGGTCACCGCGGAGATCACCAGGTCCGGTTCGAATCTGTCGTCGCCTTGGCCGCTTCCACCCTCGACCATGCCCACCATGTCGGCCTTCGATCCGACGATGACCCGGGGCCGGTCCAGCAGATCGGCCTGGTATCGGCCCAACTCATCTAACAGGACACGGCACTGCTCGGCCGGACTGACGCCGGTGACCGGGTCGAGCTCGACCAGCACCACCATCACCCGCGACCGGGTGATGTGCCGGAGGAACCGGTGCCCCAGACCCTTGCCTTCGGCCGCCCCTTCCACCAGGCCGGGGATGTCGGCCACCGTGAAGTCCGATCCGCCGTCGGCCCGGACCACTCCCAGGTGCGGCTCCAACGTGGTGAACGGGTAGTCGGCAATCTTCGGCTTGGCCGCAGAGATACGCGAGATGAGCGTGCTCTTTCCCACGTTGGGGAATCCGACCAGGGCTACGTCGGCCACCAGGGCCAGCTCGAGGTCGTACCACTGCTCGTGGCCCTTCTCCCCCTGCTCGGCGAAGGCCGGTGCCCGACGGTGATTGGTGAGGAATGCCGCATTGCCCTTGCCACCGCGACCACCCTCTCCGGCCAGCCACTTGTCGCCGACATTGACCAGGTCGGCCAGGATGGTGCCGTCCGGCGCTTTGGCCCGGGTGCCCACCGGAACCGGGACCTCGAGATCGGCCCCTCGGGCCCCGTGCTTCTTCTTGCCGCCGCCGTGGCCGCCATCGCCCCCACGCCGGTGGGGATGGTCGCGGAAGCCCAACAGGGAGGACTGGTTGGTCGTCGCCACCAGCCAGACGTTGCCGCCTCGGCCCCCGTCGCCGCCGTCCGGGCCCCCTTTGTCGACGTGCGCCTCACGACGGAACGCCACCGCGCCCGCCCCACCATCGCCGGCTTTCACATGTAGTTGTGCCCCATCGACAAAGCCGGACATGGGTCGATCCTACCGATCGGCCGTCCCCACCCCGGAAACGGGGCGATCTGCTCAGACCTCTTCGAGCACCGTTTCGGCCAGGCGGGCCATGGCGTCCGTGACCCCGAGTGTCTCGGCCAGGGCGTCATAGGAGCCGTATTCCGACCGCATCGAGCCGAGGAACTCCTCCATGGTCTCGGGGACCACATGGAGGATGGCCGGGGCGAACTTCTCCACCGCGTCGACCGATTCGGGGTACTCGGCTTTCAGCCGTTCGAGCAGACGACCCATGGCCGCCGCGCTGAGGGCGTAGTCCTCGACGATCGTCTCGTCAGGAACACCCAGAAAGGCGAGGACCAGCGCCGAGAGGACCCCGGTCCTGTCTTTGCCGGCGCTGCAGTGGAACACCGCGGGAAGGGAGCCGTCATCGGCCAGAACGGTGAGGGCAGCGGTCAGGGCCGGGCCGCCCTGGGTCACCATCTGGACGTAACGCGACGCGACGTAGGAGGCCTCTTTCCAGTCCGGGAGCTCTTCGGGGGAGGGAAGCACGTCGGTCAACGGCAGGTCGACATAGCGGACCGGCACCAGGTCGACCGGGAAGCGCCCCCGTTGCTCGGCCTCGTCGACCGTCCGCAGGTCGATGACCGTGGCCAGGCCCAGGTCAGCCAGCTGGTTCCGGTCCCCCTCGCTCAGTTTGTTGAGGCCGTCGGCCCGGAACAGGTGTCTCCAGGCGATCCGGCGCCCGTCCGCCGTCCGGTAGCCGCCGAGGTCGCGGAAGTTGACACAGCCCTCGAAGGCGAGGGACCGACTGGACAAGGCAGCTGATTCAGTCGCCGGAAACGACGTCAACCAGCTTGCGTCCCTTGCGGCTGGTGAACTGCACCGTGCCGTCGGTCAGCGCGAACAGCGTGTCGTCGCCGCCCAGGCCCACGTTGAGGCCGGGGTGGAACTTGGTGCCGCGCTGGCGGACGATGATGGCGCCGGCCCGCACGCTGGTGCCGCCGAAGGTCTTCACGCCCAACCGCTGGGCATTTGAATCGCGTCCGTTGCGGGTTGAACCGCCACCCTTCGTTTTGGACATGCGAACTGCTCCTTGTGGTTTCCCGGACAGATCGCTCTGCCCGTTCCTTGAGTATTCGGTGCCGACCGGCGACACGAGTGCCGAGGAGTTCTTGCACCACCCGGACGGATCCGACCGGTGCGGATAGTGAGGTGCTCAGCCTGCGGCGATGGCCGTGATGGAGATCGTCGAGTAGCGCTGGCGATGGCCCCACCGGGTGCTCTGATTCGACTTGTTCTTGTAAGTGAAGCCCCGGATCTTCGGTCCGAGCTCCTCGCCCACCACCGTGGCAGTCACCGAGGTGCCCGCCAGCTGGGACGGCGTGGCCAGGACGGTGTCGCCGTCTACCACCAGCACCGGGGTGAACGTCACCTCTGCGCCAGGGCTCTCCCCCAGTAGTTCGACGCGGAGCTGCTGGCCCTCGGCTACCCGCTCCTGCTTGCCTCCGGTTTTGATTACGGCGTACATAGGGCTACCACTCTACAGCTCCGGGTCGTCAAAGACTATTCCACGCCCACTGCACACCTCACAGGTGGTGGACATCGATTCGATCAGCCCCTCGGAGACCCGCTTGCGTGTCATCTCCACCAGGCCAAGTTCGGAGATGTCGAACACCTGGGTACGAGTCTTGTCCCGGGCCAGGGCGGAGCGAAGGGCACTGCCCACCTTGTCCCGGTTCTCACGGATCTCCATATCGATGAAGTCGATGACGATGATCCCGCCGATGTCCCGCAGCCGGAGCTGGCGGGCCACCTCCTCTGCCGCCTCCAGGTTGTTCCGGTACACCGTCTCCTCGAGGTTGGTGGTCCCGACGTTCTTTCCTGTGTTGACGTCGATGACGGTCAGCGCCTCGGTCCGGTCGATCACCAGGGAGCCGCCCGAGGGCAGGTAGACCTTGCGGTCGAGGGCCTTGTGGAGCTGCTCGTGGACGTGGTACCGCTCGAAGACCGGCAGGGCTTCCACCGACGGGTCGAAGTACTCCACCCGGTCCGCCAGCTCCGGGTTGACCGCGCCCACGTAGTCCCGGACCTGCTCGTAGAGGGCGAGGTCGTCGATGACCACTGCCCGGTACTCGCGGTTGAGCTCCTCGCGGATCACCCGCACGGCGATGGCCGGCTCACGGTAGAGGAGGGCCGGTCCCTGGCCCTTGGTCGACTCGCCGGCGATGGCCTCCCACTGGCTCACCAGACGCTCGACGTCGTTTCCCAACTCCTCGGCACTGGCCCCCGCGGCGGCCGTGCGCACGATCAGGCCGTGTCCCTGCGGGCGTATGGCGTCGACGGTCCGGCGCAGCCGCTTGCGCTCGCTGTCGTCCAATCGTTTGGAGATCCCGTAGGCGGTGCTGTTGGGCACCAGGACCACGAAGCGACCGGGGATGGAGACCTCCTGGGTGAGGCGGGCCCCTTTGGCCCCGATCGGGTTCTTGGTGACCTGGCAGAGGATCGTCTGCCCCGGACGGAGCAGCTGCTCAATCCTCGGCTGCCCGGACGAAGTACCCGACTCGACATCGTCGGTGTCGTAACGGACGTCACCGTGGTAGAGCACGGCGTTCTTCGGCGTGCCAATGTCGATGAACGCGGCTTCCATTCCCGGCAGCACGTTCTGGACCCGACCTCGGTAGATGTTGCCGTCGATCTGAGTGGCGTCGTCCGATGCCCGCGAGATGTAGTGCTCGACCAGCGTGCGCCCCTCGAGCAGGGCGATCTGGGTCATCTCCGGCCGGACGTGGACACAGATCATGTA
>JADGOF010000071.1 GCA_017883105.1 Acidimicrobiales bacterium | reverse complement strand
CATCCGGCGTGACGACCTGATCACCCCCATCGTGACCACCCTGGCCCGGAGACTGAAGCGGACCCTGCAGGACAACCAGAACGATCTTCTCGACATCCTGCGATCGAATGGCTCCCAGTGGTCGACCGGACTCCTGCCCGAGGACAAGGAACAGGTCGACGCCTACGCCACCGCCGCTCTGGCGGTGTTGGAGGAGGCGGCCGAGGCCGGTGTGGCCTTTGCCGGAACAGGCTCGTCGAAGGTCCCTTCCGCCGATGTCCTGCTGGGAATCGCCCATGACCTGGCTGAGGCCATCGTCGGCCCACTGCGCCGCCGCCTGTCTGAGGATGACGGGCTGACAGACGCCGAAGAGTCCGTAGTGGCCGAGCACGTCGGTTCGGCCTTCAGGGAGTGGAAGGGCGAGCGCATCGAGCGGTTGGCCGGGGACCACGTGGTGGCGGCCTTCTCCGAAGGGTCGATCTCGGCCATTGCCTCCGACCCGAACGCCCAGTCGGAGTGGGTGGCTGTACCGGCGACTGTGGATGCCACCCCGTGTCCCGATTGTGACGACAACGGACTCAACGGATCCCAACCTCCCGGTGAGGAGTTCCCCACTGGGCACCGGTATCCGCCTGCACACCCTGGGTGTCGTTGCCTGCTCGCCCCCTCCGGCACCTAGGCTGCAGCCGTGCGTCCCCCCAGCGACATGCCTCAAACCCCGCGTCCTGCCTCGCACCAGCGGCGTCGCTTGGTCATCGCGGCCCTGATCGTCCTGATCGTCATCGTCGCCTCGCTACGGACGTTCGCCGTCTTCTACACCGATGCGCTGTGGTTCTCCTCGATCTCGCTGCACGCGGTGTGGCTCAAGCTGTTCGAGATCAAGGCCGGATTGATGGCGACCTTCGCGGTGATCTTCGCCGTCATGCTGCTGGCCAGCCTGATCGTCGCTGAGCGCCTCGCCCCCAAGGGGCCGTCGCTCGATGCGGAGGACGAATTCGTCAAGCGGTATCGCGAAGTGATCGGCCCTTACACCCGGTGGCTGCGAGTCGGCGTGGTGGTCGTGCTCTCCCTGATCGTCGGATCCCAGGCCCTGGGTCAGTGGCAGAACTGGATCCTCTTCCGCAACGCCACGTCGTTCCCCACCAGCGATCCGCAGTTCCACCGGAACGTCGGGTACTTCGTCTTCACCCTTCCGTTCGAACAGTTCCTGGTCCACTGGACCCTGGTGGCCCTGTTCGTCGTGCTGCTGGTCACCATTCTCAGTCACTACCTGAACGGCGGCATCCGGATGCAGGGCTCGCGCCCGAGGGTGCGCCCCGCGGTGAAAGCCCACATCTCGGTCATCCTGGGCTTGTTGGCCCTGGTGAAGGCGGTCGGGTACTACCTGGCCCGTTACATCCTCGACCTGTCCAGCAATGGCTACGTGCAAGGTGCCGACTTCACCGACGTCCACGCCCGGCTGCCCGCCCTCGAACTCCTGATCCTTGTGTCGTTGGCCGCCGCAGTGCTCTTGATCTACAACATCCGTCGCCAGGGTTGGGCCCTGCCCATCCTCGGAGTGGGACTCTGGTTTCTGGTTGCTCTCAGCGCGGGCACCATCTACCCGGCGGTGGTCCAGGCCCTCAAGGTCAATCCCGCGCAGAACACCTTGGAGCGCCCCTACATCCAGCGCAATATCGATGCCACCCGCGCTGCCATGGGTATCGACAAGGTGAAGAGCATTCCCTATCCGGCCACGTCGACGCTCAGCGCCACTGAGCTTTCCGCCAACAGCGACACGCTGGCCAACGTGCGGCTGTGGGATCCGACGCAGACCCAGCCCACCTTCGACAAGCTCCAGGACATCCGTTCGTACTACCAGTTCAACACCTTGGCCATCGACCGCTACAAGGTCAACGGATCAATGAGCCCGACCATCGTCGGCGTCCGGGAGATCAACGATCAGGACCTGCCCTCAACGTCGTGGGTTAACACCACCTTGCAGTACACCCACGGGTACGGGATGGTGGTGTCGCCCGCCAACACCTCCACCAGCAACGGCGATCCCCAATTCGCCATCGGCGATGTGCCGCCCGTGTCCAACAGCGGCCTGCCCACGGTCATGCAACCGTCGATCTACTTCGGCCTCGACAACTCCGGCTACGTGGTGGCCAATACCAAGCAGCCCGAAATCAACTACCAGTTGACCAATGGAATCAATGCGGAGACCCACTACGCAGGTGATGGCGGAGTGCAACTGTCCTCGCTCTTCAAACGCGTCATGTTCGCGTTCCGGTTCGGCGACCCCAACCTGGTCATTTCGAACCAGATCACCGGCCAGTCGAGGCTGATATTCGACCGGGGGGTGCAGGCCAGGGTATCCAAGGCCGCCCCGTTCCTCAACCTCGATGCGGATCCCTATCCGGTGCTCATCGGCGGTCACATCGACTGGATCCAGGACGCCTACACCACCACCGACAGCTACCCCTATTCGCAGAACGCCGACACGTCTGCCGTCGCCCAGGGCAGTGGCCTCGGTGGCACTTTCAACTACGTGCGGAACTCGGTCAAGGTCATCATCGATGCCTACACCGGCAAGATGACCTTCTATGTGATGGACCCCAAGGATCCGATCATCCAGGCCTACGAGAAGGCGTTCCCGGGAATGTTCACCTCGGCGACCAAGATGGGCGCCGAGCTCAAGGCCCATCTCCGCTATCCCGAGGATATCTTCACGGTGCAGGCCACTTCCTACGGGAAGTACCACATCACCACGGCGTCCAGCTTCTACAGCGCAGCTGACGCGTGGAGCCTGTCGCCGTCGCCCGGCTCGGGATCGCCGGCGCAGGCCTTGCGGACCACACTGACGACCAATGCCCAGGGGGTACAGGTCTCGACCGGCCAACTGGTGCGGATGGCGCCGATCTACCAGGAACTTCGAGCACCGGGCCAGACCGGTCAGTCGTTCACATTGCTCGATGCCTTCGTGCCGGTGTCAGCGCAGAGTCAGATCCAGACCCTGTCCGGATTCATGATTGCCGGGAACGACCCGGGCAGCTACGGAAAGCTGCAGATGTTCGTCACGCCACGCGACAATCCTGCCAACGGCCCATCCATCGTGGCCGCCCAGATCGACGCCACTCCGGACGTGTCGAAGGAGATCACACTGTTGAACTCCAACGGATCCTCTGCGCTGCTGGGCAATGTGCTGATGATCCCGGTGGCCAACTCGCTTCTCTACATCCAGCCGCTCTATGTGGAGTCATCGAGGAACTCGTTCCCCGAACTGCAGCAGGTCATCGCCGTGTACGGCAAGCAGCCAGCCGGCATCGGGCCAGACCTCTCATCGGCCCTGAGCCAGGTGTTCCATTCCCCGGTATCGACGACGCAAGGAAGCGAGGGCGCAACGGGAACGCTGTCGCCCCAGGTCCGGCTCCTGTTGGAGGCAGCGCAACAGGCCTACCTGCAGTCCCAGGTCGACCTGAAGGCCGGCAATCTGGGCGCTTACCAGTCCGACATCAACACTCTTGAGTCGAATCTTCAGGAAGTGCAGCAGCTGACCGGGGCAACCACGCCTACTGTCACCACCACCACCACAACCACAACCAAGCCGGCTGCCTCGACCGGGTCGAAGTCCTCCGGGGGCTAACCGGCCGAGGGCTCCACCTCCTGGCCGTGAGGGTGGGGGCGATGAACGGGACCGATCGTTGAAGTGGTAAGTTCTCTCCTTGCGCCGCGGGGTGGAGCAGTCTGGTAGCTCGTCGGGCTCATAACCCGAAGGTCGCAGGTTCAAATCCTGCCCCCGCCACCAAGGAAAGACCAGGTCAGAGCCCTCCCAGCCGGGAGGGCTCTCCTGTCCCCGGACAACTGTCCCTACTTGAATCCCTACTACGGGATAGCGTGCCTCCATGCGAGGTACGAAACGCAAGCGCCAGAACGGGGTCTGGGAACTTCGGGTTTACGTCGGCCGTGACCCGGTTACCGGGAACCCCCGACAGATCTCCAAAACCTTCCATGGGGGCTCACGGGCTGCTGATGAGGCGCTCCGTGACCTTGTGGACAAGCATGGCGAGGGCCGACCGGATGGCGTAGGTGCCACATTCGGTCACCTCCTCGACAAGTGGCTGGAGGAGTCAGAGAGGATGGACCTCTCTCCGACCACCATCCGGACGTATCGGGCGCAGGTCGACCACATCATTCGACCCCGGCTGGGGAAGATCACCCTCACCCGGCTGTCGCCCAAACACCTGGACAACTTCTACGGTCAGATGAAGGATGAGGGCCGGTCGCCCAAGACGATCCGGAACTATCACGCCATAATCTCGTCAGCTCTCCATCAGGGCGTCAGGTGGGAGTGGGTCCGCGAGAACATGGCCGAGAAGGCCAAGCCACCACGCATCTTGCAGCGCCGGGTCACGGCTCCGTCCGTCGAGGCGGTCCGTTCGGTGATCGAAGCTGCCGAGGATCGTGACCCCAGGTTGGCTCCGCTCCTCATGCTTGCCGCACTGACCGGGATGAGGAGGGGCGAGCTGTGTGCCCTCCGTTGGACCGACGTGGACTTCGAACGGGGCGAGCTGGACGTGTCCCGGTCCCTCGTCGTCGTGCGGGGCGGAGTGGCCGAGAAAGGGACAAAGACCCACCGCTTCCGGATCGTGGCTCTCGACGTGGTCGGCATCGCGCTCCTCCAGCGTCATCGGGCGAATGTCAATGATTGGGCGCAACAGGCTCAGGCGGCCGTCCCTGAGGATGCCTATGTCTTTTCGCACGCCGTAGATGGGTCGAAGCCGTTCCGGCCCGACAACGTCACCGGCTTCTTCACCCGGGTTCGTGACTCGCTCGGATTGCACGATGTCCGTCTGCACGACCTCCGTCACTTCACGGCGACCCAGCTCATCGGGGCTGGCGTCGATGTACGCACAGTCGCTGGGCGACTTGGTCACTCTGATCCGTCCGTCACCTTGCGCGTGTACTCGCACACACTTGAAGAGCGGGACCGTGCCGCCGCCGACATCATGGGCCAAGTGCTGAGCCCGACAAAGAGGGATCCGACGCAACTGGAAGCTGGATAGATTCCGAAGTCGGCGGAGCGGCCATCCAATCCGAGGCTTGAATCGGACGAGGGCTCTGGTGGGACGTACGAGTCTCGATCACGCCAACCTGGGGCTTAAAAGTGTCAACTGAGCTGTCCATTTGGTCCATGGAGTAGTAGACGTGCTGGTCAGGTCTGGTGAATCTTCCAGTGGGTCCACCGAATCAGGCACCGTCCACCGATTTGAGTAGCGGAGGAGTAGCAGGTGTTGCGATCGTTTTCGCTCAATCGGGAACGCTTTGGTCGACCAGCTCCTGTCTTGCTGTCTTGCCGCGTGCCGTCCGCGCCAGCACCTCGAGGGCTCGTCTGTCAGCCTGTGGGAGATGTGCGACCCACCAGTGAACGATCATCGATGTCAGCCCTTGAACGTCGTCTGACAGATATTGCGTGTGAAGGTCATCACCGCGGAGCCCGGTGCCCCGATGCCGTTCGAGCTGAACCATGGTCTGTTGGTCCGACCAGTTTGTTACCCGGCACCGACGACCTTGAAGTCCTGGTGGACGAAGATGTGGTGCGGCCAGTTGACGCCGATGTAGTGGACCTCGTACTCGCCGTTGCTCAGCTTGACCACACGGTCGACGATGGCTCCCGGGTAGGCGGCCAACGCAGCCTTCGTCGCCCTATTCGCTTCCGTTCCGCTGACGAGCAGCCCGTTTACGCCGCTGTTGTTGGTGAGCGTTCCGCCGTTGAAGGTCTGGCCGCTCATGTAGGTGGCGGACCCGTCGCCCACGGTGAGGCCGATGCCGGCCGCGCTCCCGTCGTACATCGGAAGGGGCGTCGGCGCCGCATAGCCGTAGCCGGCGGGCACGGACGCAGCAGCCGTTCCGGCCACCGCAAGGTCGACACCGAGCAGTGCCGGAGCGGTCCCGCTGTAGGTGATGGAGAACGTGCACTGACCGGAGTTCGCATCGCCGGGCACGACGTTGGTGATCGTGCAGCTCACGTTGGTGGGCTGCGAGAGGGTCACCGTGCCGGCCGTGAACTGGTCGGTCTGGGCCGGGCTGGTGGCACTGAACAGGCCGAGGGTGGCACCGGCGGCGAGCGCGGCTGCCGCGCCCGCGGTGGCCAGGGCTCCTGCGCCCAGGGCGATCCTCTTCTTGATGGTGGTACTCATGTCTCTCTTGCTCCTCGTGGTTGTTGTGGGTTTCTTGGAATGCGGTGCTGCATCTGCGGTGCTGTCGGGGGAATCGTTCGGGGTCAGTGGCGGGTCAGGGTGACCTCCCGTCCACCGCGGGCCGCATCGGCCCGGGCCACAGCGCTCGAGCGCGGTGGGCGCTCATCGAATACCCGCTCCGGCGAGTTCGCCGGGCGTCGAGGGGTCACGGGTGGTCGCCTGGTCGAGGCTGCCGGCCCACGCGAAGAACAGGGCCCCGACCATCCAGAGGAGCGGCTACGCCAGGAGCAGTCCCAGCACCCGGGGTTGGTGCAGGTTGGAGTGGATGTACCCGCCACGCGGGATCGTGCGATGGACCACGCCGATCACGTCCGCTGCCGGCCGGGGCAACTCGTCCGAGGACTGGTTCGCGTCGCCCTTGGTGACCTATGACATCTGACCGCCGACCGTGGTGATCCCGGAGATGCGGTGCGTGATGACGGTCGGGCTCCCGGGGACGGAGTGGAAGCTGATGACGTCGCCGACATGGAGACGGGTGGCCGCGGTGCCGCGGACCGGATCGTCGACCACCAGGGCGCCCGTGGGGATCGCCGGGGTCATCGAACCCGACAGGACGGTCAGCACCGGATGGCCCATCACCGAGTACTGACCCCGGGACGACAGGTGGGAGGCGGCGGCCAGGAGCACCGCGGCGGCGGCCACCAGGACGGCCAGGACCATCACCGCGGTCGTCGCCAGGTTCCGCAGTCGGCGCCCCCCGATCCGGCCCCTCCTCGACCTCATCGCCGCAAGGATTCGCAGTCATTGCCATGGCAGCAGTATGCGGGTCGACAATTGCAGACGGGATTCGAATTGCATTGCATTTCGGTGGCAGAACGACGAATCACGTCGCCACGGGCGAATTCCATCGCCCGACCGGCACCGCCGGGTCCTGGCCGAATCCGGCGGCTCGGCGCCGGAGGGGCCCTCGGGCCGTCACCTGGGTCGCCACGCGAACCAGCCCCGAGCGGGACGCTCGGGGCTGGTCACGGAGTGGTGTTCCTGTCCCATGCGGGTCAGGGGATGTTTGACGGAAGTGGCCGGGGCGCCACCGGGGTGCCGTGGTTGTAGACGGACGCCGAGACCGATGCGCAGTTGAAGTCCAACTGCGGGAGCGGCACCTCGATGGCCCGACCGTCTGCCACGTCCGCGGTGATCTGGGCGAGCGTGGTGACGTGGGTGGTCGATGCCACTACGCTGGTGAACAGCACGAGGGTTGGCTCCCACAGGACGTTGAAGTCTTCCCCCGTGGAGGCGATGCCGGCCAGGTGGTCATGGCCAATGATCCCGCCGCCGTAGACGTTCGGCATGATGCCGGCGGCCCCGAAGGCGACTCCGAACCCGTGGTCGGGGCAGTTCTCGGCCGGACGATGGGTGCAGTTCAACGTTGCCGGGTCGATGCCCGAGCCGACGGGGTAGACGGGGATGTAGAGCGGCGCGATGTTGTGCGCGTTCGGATGCGGCTTCGCTCCCACCGGCGTCAGGAGGTAGATGAGACTGCCGGTCGTCGAGTCGTAGGCGGGCTCGACGGTGCCGCCACCCCCCGTGTAGCTGAACGTCGTCCCGCTTCCCGTCAACGTGGCGGATCCGATCATCACCTGTCCGCTCGGGACGCTGCTGGCCGAACCCGGGCCGCCGGTCATCGCGACTCCGAGGATCGACAGCGTCCCCACGCCTACACTGAGTGCAATTCGTCGAAGCATTCCTGTTCCCCCTACCTGACTGCCGTGCACCGCCGAGGGCATCCGCACGAACCCTGTTGGTACTGGAATGATCCGTGCCCCGGTACCTGCAGTCAACCGAATGCGCCGTCGGTGGTCGGGCTGGTGTTCTCCGTGCTCGGGCCGTCTCCGACCGGCGGACGACCGTGGATGCCGTTCGAGTGCATTCCATGCACTCTCGGACCCGGACGACGTCCCCTTTTGCTCAAGGTCGTGCCTGGCCGTGACGATAGGGCTATCACGGCAGCGGGATCGTCTCACCGGTCCCGCGGTGGGGTGCAGACCAGGGATGAACGAGGGCACGTGGGGAACGGGCAGATTGCAGATGGACGCCACGCGAACGCGTGGGGCCGGGACCGGCCGGCAGGCCCGGGGAGTCCCGCGTCCGCGCCGACGTCGGACCGATCCGAATCGGCGACGCCGACCGGTCGGCACGGACTCCCGAGCACCCGGTTGACCGGCGCCCGGCCACAGCGGGTCTTGCGCCGCCCGTGACCCCGCCGATCCACATCTCCGGCAGGCAGTTCTTCCGGGGCGACCGGCCGGTCACCCTCCGCGCCGTCTCGTACGGGACGTTCCGCCCGAGACCGGACGGCCCGAGGTTCCCGGAGCGGAACCAGGTCAAGAAGGACTTCGCCGCCATCACCGCCGCCGGGTTCAACACAGTCCGCACGTACACCGTGCCCCCCGACGACGTCCTGGACCTGGCCGCCGACTGGGGACTCCAGCTCCTGGTCGGGGCCCACCACACCGATTGGCGCTAC
>JADGOF010000070.1 GCA_017883105.1 Acidimicrobiales bacterium | reverse complement strand
CCTACTTCTACCTTCTGTCCCTCGTCTACCGGGTCCTCGGATCCGGCGCCAGGGCCATGTTCGTTGGGGCCACCCTTATCAATGCGCTGGCCGCGATCGCCTGCCTCGGCGTCGTCCGGCGCAGGAGTACCCCCGCCCGAACCCTCTGGGCGGCGGTGTGCATCTGCTTGGTGGCGGCGCTGCTCACCGCAGTCGGACCGGGCAGCGTCACCTATTCCGAGAGTGCCCTGGGTGCCCTGGTCAGCCCGTGGAACCCCCTGGTCATCATCTTCCCGCTCCTGCTCTTCATCGTCCTGTGCGCCGCCGGCATGGACCGGTCGCCCCTCTCACTGGTGGGCGCACTACTGGTCGGCACGTTCATCGTCCAGACAAACATCTCGGCACTGCCCTTGGTGGCGGCGCTGTTCGCATTCTCCAGCTTCATCTGGGCAGTGTCCGGCATCGTCCGTTGGGGCCGAGGACGCTGGGGCCAACGTGACGTAACCCTGTCCCCGGCGGAGCCGGAGGAACGGCCGAGCGGATGGAGGCACCCTTCCCGGCGGGTGAAGGGTTGGGCACTGGCCGCGGCGGGCATCGGACTGTTCGTGCTCATGTGGCTCCCGCCGGTCATCCAGCAGCGGACCAACCACCCGGGCAACCTCGGCCTCATCGTGCGCTTCTTCAGAGAAGGCAACCCGGGCCAGACACTGAAGGCAAGCCTGTGGGCGATGGTTGCTGTCGGGGGCGCACTCGTCGCCGGGCCCTCGGAGATCATGAGCTCTGACCTGGGCGGTGCCCCGTATCACCCGACGCTTTCCATCGTGGTGTCGGTGGCCGTGGTCCTGCTGGCCGTGGCTGTGGTCGTCTTCGGTATTTGGCAGCGCATGCGCTTCGCCGCCGCCCTCGGGGCGCTCAGCCTCGTCGGGGTCGCCGCCATGGTCATCGCCGGTACCCGCGTCGTCGGTCTCTACTACGGCTATCTGGCGATATGGGCGATCACCGTGCCGGTTGCGGCGTTGCTAGGAGCTGGCATGTTGCGCATGCCGGCCAGGGCGAATGTGGCCGACGGCCGCCCGATCTCCTCCACCCGATCCTTCCGCTATCTCCTGGGTGCGGTCGGACTCCTGTCGGGTGTCGTGCTGGTGGTGCGAGTGTCGCTGATCCCGCCGCTCAGCGCCGTCTCCGATCCGCATGTCGGCCGTCTCGTGGCACTGGTGACCCCGGCCCTGAAGCAACAGGGGAGCGTCTTCGTCTCCGACAACGGCGCCGGAGGATCGAACGGTCTGGTCGATACCGAGGAGTTCATCGGACTGGTCAACCGACTCGACCTTGCCGGATTCCGTGCCACGGTCAACAAGGTGTGGACACTCGAGTTCGGGCCCACCTATCTCTCCCATGGTCACGAGGATCGTCGCATCCAGCTCGATCCATGGACCACGGCGTCCCCGGCCACCCCCGGCTACCGCGGCCGGGTGGGGGACATCGCCGTGGTCGTCACCGACGCCGACGGCCAACCCGCCGGAGGATAGCGCCCATCTGGTCCCGGCGTCCGCGGTCGGGTGACGGCTACTTGGCCGCCGCCGCAGCCCGGTTGGCGGCACCCAGTGCGGCCAGGTCCTTCAATAACCACGGGGCGATGAGCGTGGCCCCGGCCGGGTTGACATGGATCCCGTCGGCGAACCGCACGTTCACCTTGCCGATGTACTGGGCGTACTTGCCCCCGGGGTCGAGGTGGGAGTTGAGATCCTCGACTACCACGCCGCCTCCCGACTCCGCCGCCACCTGGCGCAGCATGGCGTTGTAGAGATCGACCCGGTGGAGATCGTCCTCGGGCCACGCCGCACCGTTGGTCTGCTCCTGCTGGTGGTAGTAGACGGCGGTCACCAGCACCACCGTGGCACCTGTCGAGCGCAGGTCGGCCACCGCACTGCGGATGGCACTCAGCTCGGCGGCGTCGAAACTCGGTTGGCCGATGTGGGTCCACGTGCCGTTGACCAAACGGTCGCGCACTTCGTACTCGCCCTCGGCCAGCATCACCACGTCGGGGTGGAAGGTGTCCAGGTCGGCCTTCCACCGCTGTAGCTGCGTGGTGCACGAGACCGCCTGTTGGCCGCCCCGGGCCCCCTCGGTGCCGTGGACGAGAGTGCCGTGGAACAGGGTGGTGTTGGGAAGGAGCCCGCAGCCGAAGACGCCGTCTCCCTCGTAGTTGACGTTGAACGCCGCCGAACCCGGCCCCAGCCCGAAGCCGAGGAAGCTCGCTTCCGAGTCCCCCAACAACAGCGCCCGGATGGCGCCGCCCGTCCCGGCGGCCACCGTCGGCACGTCAGCCTCGGTACTCGCATGCACGCTGGGCGGGCCCGAGCTCACCGTGTTGGCGGCACTCTGTGTGCCGAGTCCGGGCACCGCCCCCGAGGTGGTGGCCACCAGCAGTACGGCGGTCCCGCCCACGGCCAGGGGGGTGGCGGCCCACCCCCGCCATCCCCGCAGGATTCCCCGGCGGATCGGCATCTCGAGGAAGTGGAAGGAGATCGACGCCACTACCCCGGCCACCCCGACCCGCAGCCCGAAGAGGGCCCAGCCCACCAGCCCTGTGCGCTCATTGTTCAACAGCACGAAGATCGGCCAGTGCCAGAGGTAGAGGCCGTAGGAGATGGCGCCGATGTAACGGACCGGCCGAAGCGAGAGCGCCTTGGCCCACGGGCTGTCGGGGACCAGGGCCACACTGGCCACCACCGCCGCCGTGGCCAGGGCCACGAGGGCGAACCCGCCGTCGTAGATCCACCGGGTGTTCCCGTTGGCGATGACCGACACCCACACCACCACCACCAGCCCCGCGGCGCCTAGGCCGGCCATCACCAAGCGGCCCGATCGGCCGAGCCGGACGGACCGGATGAGCGAGGTCGTGCGCGGGACCTCCTCGGTCGCCGCGCTCCCGCGGAGGATCGGGTTGGCCAGGATGACCGCCAGTGCCGCGCCGACCAGCAGGGCCTGAGCCCGGGTATCGGTGCCGTAGTAGGCCCGGCTCGCTCCCGACCCCCCGTGGAACAGGTACGCCATCTCGAGGGCACTGGCCACCGCCCCGACCACGGTGAGGGTGAGCAGGACCCGCAGCGACCGGGTCCAGCGAAGGATTCCCAGCACCACCAGGGGCCAGATCACGTAGAACTGCTCCTCGATCGACAACGACCAGGTGTGGATCAGCGGTCGCGGGGTGTTGAGGTTGGCGAAGTAGCCGCCGACCGAGGAGACCTGGTGCCAGTTGTTCCCGTAGAACAGGGTGGCCACCGCATCGCTGCGCAGCTGACTGAGCGTGTCCGGTGGTGCAAAGAACGCCGCGTACAGGGCGACCCCGACCAGCAGGGCCAACAAGGCCGGCACCAGCCGGCGGACCCGGTGGCCCCAGAATCGCTTCAGCCCGATGTGGGCGCTTCGCCCGAACTCGGAGACCAGCAGGCCGGTGATGAGGAAGCCGGACAGCACGAAGAAGACGTCGACGCCGAAGAAGCCGCCCCCGGCCCACCCGAAACCGCCGTGAAAGAAGAGCACCAGGACGATGCCGATGGCCCGGAGGCCGTCCAACGCGGGAATCCGGTTGATGGCCGGCTCGGGCACCCCGTTCGCGGGGTCGGTCGAGAGACGTGTCTCCACAGCATCTCCCACCCGCCGATTCTATCGCCGTTCCGGCGGATCCCCGGGGTCGGGTCGGCTGGCCGCAGCCCGCCCCTTCCCCGGCCGACGACCCGGTCGGGTGAATGCCGTCAGGTGACCCAGTACCCGAGGTTGAACAGGACCTGGGTGGCCAAGGCGGCGGCGATGGACAGGGCGAGCCCGACGACCACCAGTGCCCGCTGCCGGCCCACCATCAGAGTCAGGCCGACGTAGAGCGGGAAGGCCACACTCACCAGCCTGCCCACGGCCTCGGTGGAGACCGGGCCGCCCGGGACGTGGATCACCGTGGCCGACGCGGTGGTGATGACGCCGGCCAGCAGCACCGTCCAGGCGATCGGCACCGGCGATTCGAGAAGAGGGCCGGCTCTCCGACGGTGCCGGAGGGTGGCGGCGATCAGGGTGACCAGAGCGCAGACCGCCAGCACCAGGGCGACGTCATCGACGAGCCACATCCACACCACGTTGGACCAGAGCCCGGTGGCGGTGAGGTGGCGGACGCCGGTGATCGGCGAGTGCGGCGTGGTGAGCACCTGGTGGATGGCCCCGATGTTCTCGACCATGCCGACCAGGGGCACCATGGCCACCCGGTGGAAGCCGGACAGGGCGTCGGCGAACGCCAGGGGCTTCCCGAACCGGATACCCAGGTAGGTCACGAAGGCCACGGCTCCGAACGATCCCGCCAGGGCGTACCCCACGGTCCGCTGGAGGCCGCGTCGTGCCACCAGGGCGGCGATCACTAGTGCCCCGGTGAGGGCGACCGACTCGGGCGAGGTGGCTGAGGCGTACCCGGCGACGAGGGCGGCCCACCACCACTTCCCCCGGTCGCAGAGGGTGGCCACGGCCAGGATCTCCAGGGCGAAGAGGGCTTCGGAGTAGGGGGCCAGAAAGAAGACCGATGTGGGGAACCAGCAGAACGCCAGGGTGGAGATCAGGGCGGTCCGGGCAGTGAACCGGATGGCCACCAGCCGGTAGAGCAGCCCGGCGGCGGTGACGAATGTGGTCATCGAGACCAGGCAGGCGGTCTGGGCGTAGGTGAGCAGGCCGCCGGTCAGCACGTGGACCGCCCGGACCACCAGGGGATAGCCGGGGAAGAAGGCGCGGACGCCGGGGGCGTGGGCCGGGTAGCCGTGGGCCGCGATGGTCAGGTAGTAGCGGGCATCCCATCGGTCGAACACCTCCAGCCACGTACCGGTGCTCAGCGTTCCGAGTCGGGAGTGCAGGAGGGACTGCGGGAAGCGCGTCACTGCCGCATGGCCGACCACTACCCCGGCCACGATGCGGGACAGCGCGATCCACACCCCGGTCCGAGTGGCGACCCACCATCGGGAAGACGGCGCGGATCGTGCCACGTCGCCCGGCCCGGTCGGCGTTCCGCCGTCCCCAAAGGCAGGATCGAGGGTGTCCACCTGATCACGTGGCCCTGCAGGGAGCGACGGTGCCGGCCCGGTCGGCGGCGTCACGGCGTGACTGCGGCCGTCGAAACGGCCTGTTCGGTCAGGTACCAGGCCTCCACTCCGCCCTGGATCACCGGTTTCCGTCCGAGGGCGTCACTGAACACTCTGGCCACCCGGCCCGCGTTGGGCGCCGTCCGGTCCACCAGCACCACCCCCACCCCGTACCGGTGGATGAACTCCCGGACGCCCGCCACCAACGTGGCGTCGTCGACCCCCGGGGTGCTGTCGTAGAAGGGGACACCGCCTTGCTCGTTGATCAAGAACTTCTGCACCGCCGTCGGCTGCAGGATGGAGGGGAACAGCGTGGGCACGCCACGGGCGTTGGGGACGAACGCGTACCCGCCGATCAGCGAGAAGCGCAGGCCGGTCGCGGCCTGCCACACCATGGGATCGGCGTGGAGGGGTGAGGCGTAGGGGTAGGTCAGCGCCACGGTGCCCGGGGGGATGCGATCGACGTCGCCTGACAGGAAGTAGGAAGGGGTCCCGATCGCCACGGTGCGGTTGGGCCACCGGGGCACCAGGGTGAGCAGCCCCACTGCGGCGACCAGCACCACGGTGGCCCTCCGTGCGAACCGTGCTGCCGTGGTCGGACCGCTCCGGTCACCGAAAAGGTACTCGCGGTGGTGGGACCGGGCGGCCCGGTGCAGTTCGTCGATGCCCAGCGCGGCGATGATGCCTGCGAACACGACGGTGAACAGGGCGATTCTCGACGGCAGCAGCTGCTCGACCAGGGGCAGATGTTCCAACAGCGCGGCGGGGAGGGGGAGGCCGGTGCTGTGCCCGCCGACGTTCAGCGGTGACCCGAGTGAGAGCACGAACGTGAAGCCGGCCATGGCCGTGGCGAACCGGATCCATCGGTTGCCCCAGGTGCGGGCGGCCAGGTACACGAGGAGGAGCACCACCGGGATCCCAAGGTAGGCGCCGTTCTCCGAGTAGTCGCGGAAGGCGGTGAGGCCGTCGCCGTACGCGGCCACAGCGGCCGGCGCGAACCGCTCGAACGAGGTGGGCACGAAGGGGCTGAGCAGATCGGAACGCAGGAGGAAGCCGCCGCCGGGTCCGGCCGAGGCGGTGACGTGGCCGGGTCCGGCGAAGTACATCCAGGCCGGAAAGGCCAACACGCCCACCACGACGACGAGTGCGGCCATCACCCCACCGGCGGCGAAGCGGAGGCTCGGGAGGACGTGGCTCGGCCGGGAGACGGCGAGGGCGGCCAATCCCACGGCTACCACCAGAGCGGTGGTCACCAGCACTTCCGAGGAGATGAGGAACTGCCCGGCGGCCAGCAGCCCGAGGAGCAGTCCCAACCGTCGCGGGTTGCCGGTGCGCCTCACGAACAGCTCGACCACCGTCCACAGGATCAACGGCGGGATGGGGACGAAGGTCAGGTTCAGATGGGCCGTCGACTGGCCGACCATGTACGGCGAGAAGCCATAGAGGAGGCCGCCGGTGAAGGCCGCCGGCAGCCACGAGGTCCACCGACGTAGGACGAGGAACATGGACGTCGCCGACAACGGGAGGGCCAGGTACATCCAGAGGTTGAGGCTGGACAGCGGGCCGGCGGCCAGGGTGAGTGGCGTGGCCACCAGCCCCAGCAACGGCATCTGGGTGTTGTAGGTGAGATTGACCCCGTGGGGGTAGTTGAGGGCCGTCGTGTAGAAGAGGTTGTGGCCGTGGGCCACGGCGTGGGCGGCCGTGGCCAGAAACCACGTGTTCATCCCGGCGTCGGCGCATGCGCACTGCGGGATCCGGCTGGGATCACCCGGCCAGGCGGGGAAGTAGGCGGCCAGGCCGAGGACGGCGTAGGCCGCCACCGGGAGGGCAACGGTCCACCGGGTCCTCCCGGTGGGCGACTCCGTCGGGAGCACCGGGACGGGCGGGTGCTCGGTCGGTGGGGCCGGCCCGTCCGTGGCGATGAGCGACCTAGCGTGCGGCAGAGCGTTGCCTCCACCGCATCAGGGGCTTCTCGATGCAGAACCAGCTGGCGATGGCGATGGCGAAGATGATGGCCAGCCGGACCAGCTCGGTCGGCCAGAAGGACCAGTGGGTGCCATCGGGTCCGATGGCCAGATAGACCGGGAAGTGCACCAGGTAGACGGTGTAGGAGAGATCCCCGATGAAGACGAACACCCCGATCCCGACGAACCGCGAACCGATGCTCGTCGGACGGATCACGAAGTAGGCGATGATTACGGCGGAGGCGATGGTGGTGGCCGGCAGCCACCACACGACCAGGTTCTCCGTGAACAGCGGCGCGTACAGGAGGATCCACACCATGAAGGCGGTGCAGGCGATGGCGCCGGCGGTGAGCAGCCGGGTGGGCCACCGGCTCCACCCGCTCAGGCGCCCGTCGGCGGCCAGCAGGCCGAGCAGGCACCCGAGGAACAGGGCGTCGGCGCGGGTGTCGAAGCCATAGTAGACACGGGTGAATGCGACGTTGGTGGGGGTGGTGAAGGGGGCGGCGGAGTAGACCGACCACAGGCGGTCGGCCACGCTGAGCACGAGTCCGACGATGGCGAAGCCGTAAGCCAGGCGCCGCCGGTGCATGGCCACGGCCACCACCATCAGAACCGACCAGATGATGTAGAACTGCTCCTCGATCGACAGCGACCAGGTCTGGGCCAGGTAGCCGAAGAACGGCGCGTGCAGGAACGCCTGCCGGTAGTCGGCGTAGTAGAACATGGCCGCCGCGCTGTCCCCCCACAGGCGCTGCGACGCATCGCTCACGTGAACGAACGATGCGTACACGGCCAGCAGCACGATGGTGAGTACCAGGGGGGGCACCAACCGCACCGCCCGCCGGGCGTAGAAGCCTTTCAGGCTGATGCGCCCGTTCCGCTGGCCCTCGCCCGCCAGCATGGCCGTGATCAGGAATCCGCTGAGCACGAAGAAGACCTGCAGCGCCACCCAGGTGCCGGGCAGGGTCCTGAAGTTCGAGTGGTAGGTGAGCACGGTGAACAGGGCCAGCGCCCTGATGCCGGTGAGGGGCGGCCGGTTGCCCAGCCGGAATCGTTCCGGTGGCGTGGGACCATCGGACGTGATCGGCACCGTGCCGCCGGTTGCCATCGCGTCCTGCTCACCGGGTTCTGTCGGGGTGCCTCCGGCCTTGCCGCCGGGGTCGCCGGGGTGCGAGACGCTGGTCATGATGGCATGGTCGATGGCTTCGTAACAGGGGATGCGGGGGTGGTTGCCGTTGCCAGCATGCAGTGGGCCGCGGTCAGCGGGTCGGAGGCCGGTCGCGAGCCGGCGCACGCCGACAGGATGGCCGACGACACCGGGACGCTGGTGGTGCCCGGTGGGCCCGTCCACACCCACACCCCGTGCCGGTAGGCCGGGGCCCGGCCATAGACGACGGCGAAGAACGCGACGGAGTAGGTGGGCTGGCGGCCCTCATGGGTGATCACACTCGCCCCCACGTGCCAGCGGGTGAGGGCCGACCGCACCGCCTCGACTTGGCCGGGGGAGGAGGGGAGTGGAGTGGTCACGATGGATTCCGGATCGGAGGACAGCCGGTTGAGCGCGGCGATGGCGCCGGTCGGCGTCGAGACGAAGGCCGAGCGACCGTCGGGTCCCGGCACCACGGCGAAGCCTCCGGCCAGGTCGAAGTGCAGCCCGGTCTGGGCCTGCCATCCCATGGCGCGCTGACCCTCGAAGGGCACG
>JADGOF010000069.1 GCA_017883105.1 Acidimicrobiales bacterium | reverse complement strand
GGAACGTGCCGGGGTCCACCTGATTCATTGTGTCAGTGCGCTTCCCGGCGATTGGGTATCCCATAACAGCGGGAGCGGGTCAGTTTGTGATTGGGACAACAGGCGGGAGTACCCCATCCCGTGAACCCGTGCGCCGTCTGATCAAGAAGACGGTTCCGAACCCACCCGCTGCCGCCCCCAGGAGGCTGGTAATCAACGGCAGCCAAACCCATGGACTCTCGGGTGTGCAGACCTTCGGACCGTTATGAGTTGAGGCAATGCTGCAACTCCCGAGCACGGTGTCTGGATAGACGAGCAGCATGACCCACACCGTGAGGACCAGCATGACCACGCCGCAGATCATCACTGCTCCGATCACGAGAGCACCATGCCCCATTCGTCGCATCCATTCGTTATGACCTGCCGGCGTGGTCTTCGTCGGGGTCTGAGGGCCGTCCCACATCGCCGGTTCGTGGAGCCACGTTCGGTCCCGTGCGGGGGACGGCGCTTGCTCCAGCAAGCACCACCTCCTCCGCCCCTCTGGCCCCCGCCCCTCTGGCCCCGTTCTCGGGTGGCGGTCCGGCCGGTGGCCGGCGCCCGTTGCTGGTCGTCGTCGGCCCGTCCGTCCGTCGGCCCCGTCCCGTCGCCGTCCGCCCCTGCGCGCGTCGCTTTTGGCCCGTTTCCTGTCCGTGGCCCCTCTCTCCCCTCGCCAAGAAGTACCACGGTGTCGACACGTACCCGAAGCGCCAACCGGGTGAGGTTCGAGTCATATATCGGGTCCACGCCGACACCGAGGTGATGCAGTCAAACGCCGACTAACGTGCCGGTCCTTCGGTCCAGACCGGAACCGACAGCAATGCATCGCTGAGCGATGATCCGAGTTGAGCGATCATCTCGAGTTGGTCGGGTCCTGCCACCGACACGAGGATCCCGGTTGCCCCGGCAGTGAACTGCGCAGCGATCTGGTCCGACAGATGTCGTGGCGATTCAGACCAAGCGTCCCCAATCGTCGAGGGGGCCTGCCAGATCACCTGAACAGAGTTCTCCGCACGATCCGCGGCGACGGACGCCTCGCCCAACCTCACTGCGGCATTCCGGACCGTCTCGGCGTCCCCGCCGAACACCACACCATCGGCAAAGCGCCCGGCCATCTCCAGTACCTCGACTCGAGACAGATCGGCCACGTCAGCGAACACGACCAGAGGAATTCCTCCGACCTGGACCGGTGCCGGGCGATTCACCGCACCTTCGATGGCGTAATGGATGCCGGAGAACGTCGGCGAATCATCATCGAACATCACCCGGCAGACCTGGAGAGCCTCGGCCATGCGGCTGACCTCCCACTCATCTGCACCGGTTTCGAGCCTGAGAGCCAGAACGCTGCGTCCGTGTGAAATGACATCGACACTCGTGATGATCTTGGTCAACATCGAGGGGAGTCGGGCTTCACGCCCCAGAGGGACGATCCCCAACCGGATCGATCGGGTGCGTGCCGCCAGAGCTCCAAGTAGCGAGTACGCCTCGCAGGTCGGACCGTTCTCGGCCGAGGTGTCTGCAGTGTCGAATGGCATCTCACTGACCCACAGCGCATCGAAGCCGGCTTCTTCGGCGGCCTCAGCGATGGCGGCCGTACCGGACATCAACCCACCGCGTGCAGCGACCGGACCCAGATCAGTTGCCCACAGACCGAGACGGGTCACCGTACTCCTACCTGTGCCGTCATCCACATGGCAAAGGGTACCGGGCCGCCCGCTCCGAGATGGTCCACGTCGGTGATCCAACCAGCGCAGTTAACTCGTAAAGGGAGAGGGCTACCGTGCCGATTCAACGAGTGGCCGACCCAAGGGATGTACGTGCGCCTCCTCCATCAACTTCGCCATCACCAAGGTGTTCCCGGAGACACAGGTCTCTCCATGGTGGTCACCATGATCAGCCTTGTGGTCTCCGCGCTCCTCGTGGCCCTGCTGTTGGGCACCATGCTGCACTCAAGCAGCACAGCGAAGACCGGCGTCGCCAACGCTCCCGCAGTCGCTTCCGCAGATGACATCGAGGCTCAGCAGGCGCTGTCGACAGGACTGAGCGCTGCCAGCACTGCAGCGGCCGGCAACGGAGGCTACGGAGGCTACGGATCACTCCAGATCTTCGCGCTTTCGGCCGCGCAGCCTTCCACTTCGTTTGTGTCCGGTCCCTCGTCCAGTGCCTCCACCGTCAGCATGTCGATCTCCGCCGAGGGTGACGGGAGCATCACCATGGCCGACCGCTCATCAGACGGGATCTGTTGGCTAATTTGGGCAATCGACCGGATCCGCCACCTGGTATGGCGCTCAGACAGGACTGACCAGTTGTACCGCCCCGACCCTGACATCGGCGCCCACAGTGGGACCGGTATCGTCAACAGACATCGGCTGGCAACAGGAAAGTTTTCCGGCTGCCTGACACAACGCAGCTGCCCACGGGCCAGCATGCGGTCATTGGGAGTCGAGCATCATCTGGATCATGGGTCGTATCTCCCTGAAGTCCATCCCCTCCTACTGCTTCGACCACCACCCCGCTCCGGCAAGCAGGGCGCCCGACGCAACAAGTTCGTCGCATGTCACAGCGGCGGCGGCAATGGAGAGATCGGTCCGGATCAGGATCGTTTCGAATGCCGTGGGGATGTCGTCGACCGCCTCCCACACTGCGCGTTGCCGGATGGTCATCAAGGAAGCGCCATGGTTGAGTCGAGCAGAGCGCTTACCGGGCCGGGTTGCCCGCAGCGGAGATCGAGACGTCGGCTGGACGGCAGGAGATGGAGAGGGCTCTGCGGTGGCGGTGGCCGACCTCCGACCAGGGACCGGACAGATGACACGCTCGGCGCGAGCCAGGGATAGGGCTACCAACACATCGGTCGCGTCCCGCACCGGAGTGCACCCATCGACCAAGAGGGAGTTGGTACCCATCGATGCAGGACTTCGCACCGACCCGGGGACGGCGCAGAAGGGAATGGAACGTCGGGCCGCAGCCTCCGCGGTATAGAGCGATCTCCCGCCAGCGTGGCTCTCGACCACAACGACCACATTGGAGAGCGCGGCGATGATTCGATTGCGGGCCGGGAACACCTCGGGGTGAGCTCGGGTTCCCAAGGCGGATTCGGAGCAGATCACTCCTCGTTCGGCGACCCGACTCCAAAGCGCCCTGTTCGAGATCGGGTAGACGATGTCCAATCCTGTGCCCGCCACGGCGACCGGGGGGGCCGTTCCATCGGCACTTGCCCGCAACGCTCCGGAATGGGCCGCACCGTCGATTCCCTTGGCAAGGCCGGACACCACCACGACCCCCTCGGCGGCCAGGTCACCGGCGAGCTCGGACGCCATCTGGAGTCCATAGTGCGTTGCCGAGCGGGTTCCTACGATGACCACCCGCGCTCTTCCTTCCACCGCTGTTGGATCTCCCGAGGCGAAGAGCACCGCCGGTGCACCCGGATCGCCCATGAGCGTCGCGGGATGCCCGTCCGAGTCAGGGAGGAGGACCTGTATTCCCCTCTCCGCGTACGCTCCGGCGATCTCCTCCGCGTCGGCGTCACGAGCCGAGGCCAGGAACTTGCGTCGAGGGTCAGCGAGGTGGGTTCCGGCCCTCAGGCATGCCAGGCCAGCACCGGATGAAAACCGTCCAGGATCTTGGCCAGGCGAACGGGCGTCATGCCAGAAAGCCCGGCCAACGCTGCCGCATGGGACTCGACGTCGTTGAGCCGAGGCACGCGGTCGGGTGCGGAGCCAAGCGTAGGACCAGGTAGGGGACCCGTGGTGGCGGTAGAGCCGGAGCCGCTGTTGGGACACCGGCGGTAGAGCCGGAGCCGCTGTTGGGGCCGGGGCTTGGGCTGGAACTGGGGCCTGAAGTGCTCATCGGTACTCGATTCCGAGCAGGAGGTGGCGCTGGCTCCGGAGCAGTAGTGCCTCTTGGATGTGCTCCTCCTCGATGACCTCGCGATCTCCATCGAGATCGGCCACAGTCCGAGCCAGACGGTGGACCCGGTAGTAACCGCGGGCACTCAGCGCGCCCGTCCGCATCTGCCGTTCGAGAACGGTCGCAGCCGGCCGGGTCATCGGTGCCTGGGCATTGAGCTTCGGAGCCGATAGGTCGGCGTTGGCCTCAACCCCTCTTGTGCCTGCCCGCCTGCGGGCCTCCTCTACCCGGTCAGCCACCGCTGCCGTGGTCTCGGCCGGCGTGTCAGCGAGCAACTCTTCGACCTGAAGTCGGTCCACGCGAATAGCGATGTCGAACCGATCGAGCAGCGGGGCCGACAGCCTTCGGGCGTAGCGCTCCCGCGCGGACTCACTGCACCGACACATGCCCGGAGCACCGCCCTCGCCGCACGGACATGGATTCATGGCACCCACCAGGATGAACCGGGCCGTCGAGACCCAGCTCCCCGATGAAGGCCACGCCATCCACCGTCTCGGGTTCGAGTGGCCCCGCAGCCACCAGCACTCCGATGGCAATGGGCAGATCCAGTCCTGCCCCTCCTTTTCGGATCCCTGACGGGGCAAGATTGACCGTGACCCGCCGGAGTGGCCACGTCAACCCACTCGAAAGCAGAGCGGCGCGGACCCGGTCGCGGGGCTCTCGGACGGCCGCGTCCGGGAGGCCCACCACGGTGAAGCCAGGGAGCCCGTTGGAAACGTGCACCTCGACAGAGACCTGCTTGCCGTCGACCCCGATGAGGACGGCGGACGGGATGGTGGCGATCATGGCGCCTCCGATCAGTACGGTCTGGCCGTTGACGAACCGCGCTGCGTTCGCCGGATGGCCGGACACTGACTAGGGAGGGCCGTCGCCAGAGGGTGCACGGGCCACTCGAAGCACCGTCGGGACCCTACGCCGACGCTGTCACACCATCTGGCCACCGTCCGCCAAGGCAGCCGTCGCCAAGGCAGCCGTCGCCAAGCTCCCACGATGTGCCTGAACGAAGGAGGGGTGGATGCCTCCCTACGAGGTGACCGCGCCGATGGCGGACGTCGTCAAGACGGTGACGGCGCCCCCGCGTTGGTGGCCGACACGTAGGGCACCAGGTCGGTGCCGACATCGCTGGGGCCGGCGGCGTCCAAAACGCCGCGGGTTCCCGCCCTCCAGGCGTCAGCGTCCCTCGAACCTCGGATCGCGCTTCTCCACGAATGCCCGCAACGCCTCCATGGTGTCCGCGGTACCGAAGTTCACCGCCTGGGAGCGCGACTCCTCCTCCAGGGCCTGGTCCATCGAGAGGCTGAAGGAGTTGTTCAGCATGGTCTTGGTCATGGACAGGGCGAGTGTGGGGCCGGCAGCGAGCCGAGCCGCCCAACCATCGACAAAGGCGTCCAACTCGTTGGCGGGGACCACCCGATTGACCAGACCGAAGTCGGCCGCCTCCTGTGCACTGATGATGTCGGCGAAGAACGCCAGCTCCTTGGCCCGATGCATGCCGATGAAGCGAGGCAGAAGCCACGAGGCACCGAAGTCCACCGACAGGCCGCGCTTGGAGAAGATCTGCGAAAACCGGGCCGTATCCGAGGCAACTACCAGGTCACATCCAAGGGCCATGCTCATGCCCGCACCGGCGGCCACCCCGCCCACCTTGGCGATGGTCGGTTTAGGCAGCCGATGCAACCGGAGGGCCACATCGGCCAACGCCCGCATCTGGACCAGATAGGGATCCCCCGGTCGACCGGCCACATCGGCGGCGTCGCCCAGATCGGCACCGGAGCAGAATGCGTCTCCGGCGCCGGTCAGGACCATGACCCGGTCATTCCGATCGGTGGCCACATCCTCCAAGACCGCAAGGAGCTCTCGCCACATGAGACCGTTTGCCGCGTTCTTACGGGCCGGGCGATTCATGGTCACCGTGACCACGCCCTCGCTGCGTTCCACGATCAGGGTTTCGAAGTGGCTGTCCATCTCCGCAGCCTACGAGATGGGCCTTCTGGGCTGCGACGCTGCAGATGTCCCGATATCCGTGACGAGGAGAGGGCAGGCCGGTTCAGAATGCGTTTTCGATGACCTCGATCTTGCCGGCCGTGATGGACGCAACATCGAAGCGGACCTCTACCCGAGTCCGCCCGGAGGCCGGGGTGATCTCGGACAGCCAGCGGGAGGCCAAGCGGCGGATGCGGCGCTGCTTGGCCTCGAGCACCGACTCGGCACCGGTGCCGAACCGGTCGCTCGAGCGGGTCATCACCTCGCAGAAGGCCACCGTCTTGCCGTGGCGCACGATGAGGTCGACCTCACCCTCACGGCGACGCCAGTTCCGCTCGAGGATCTCGTAGTCGTGGTCCTCGTACCACGTGGCGGCCAGCGCCTCGCCTTCGGCGCCGAGCATCTGGCACCCGGTGGAGGCGCTCCGATCGCCCTTGTCGGGTGACACCGGTGCGCCGTCGCTCACAGATCCTTCTCGGGGAGCCGTTCGATGTTCACGTCACGGAAGGTGAGGATCCGTACCGAGGGGACGAACCGGGCAGGTCGATACATGTCCCACACCCAGGCATCGCGTAGGTTGACCTCGACACATGCCGGAGAGGTATCCGACCGCACGGTGACGTCAACCGAGTTCGCCAGATAGAAGCGTCGTTCGGTCTCCACCACGTAGGCGAAGAGCGGAACCACCGCCCGGTACTCGTGCACCAGCGCCAACTCGATCTCCGACTCGTACCGCTCGAGATCTTCTTCGCTCATCAGATCAGCCGCCGCTGGATAGGACGCCAGACCGCAGCATCCACATCCGTCGTGCCGACAGGCACGAACCAGACCGGAAGCAGACCGGACGGAACAGACCGCTCAGGCGCGAGCAGTCCGCAGTTCCTTGATCTTGGCGGCCTTGCCGTGGCGATCACGCAAGTAGTACAGCTTGGCCCGACGGACGTCACCCAGTGAGACGACCTCGGTCATGGCGATCACCGGAGAGTGCACAGGAAACGTGCGCTCCACCCCCACACCGAAGCTGACTTTGCGGACTGTGAAGCTCTCCTGGACCCCGGTGCCTTGGCGGCGGATCACGGCGCCCTGAAAGACCTGGACCCGCTCGCGGGTTCCTTCGACCACTCGAACGTGGACCTTCACGGTGTCGCCGGGACGGAAATCGGGTATGTCGTCCCGCAGGCTGTCACGGTCGATGATGTCAGTCGGGTTCATGGGATGCGTCTCTCCACAGATCGTTCGAACTCACCCCCGTCGGCATCCCTGCGTCGATCCCACCAGAGGAACAGGCCGCTACGGGCTTTCGATGCGAACACCGGACGAGCCGGCGCCAACGAGGCTCACCAATGGTAGCCGTGATCGCGCAGGAGGCGCACCTCACCATGCTCCACCAGCAACTCGACCTCTTCCTCCGTCAATCCGCCCCGGGCGGCAACCAGGTCGGGACGGCGCTGCACGGTCCTGACCAGGGCCTGGGCCCGTCGCCATTGTGTCACCCGCCGGTGATCCCCCGAGCGCAGTACCTCGGGCACCTCCCAGCCCCGGAACTCGGCGGGGCGTGTGTACTGCGGATACTCGAGGAGGCCCGCCGAGAAGCTCTCGTCCTCGGCAGACTGGTCGTTGCCGAGCACCCCAGGGAGGAGGCGGACCACCGCTTCGATCACCACCAGCGCGGCCAACTCCCCGCCGGCCAGGACGAAGTCCCCCACCGATAGCTCACCGTCGACCAGGTGGTCGGCCACCCGCTGGTCGACCCCCTCGTAGCGCCCGCACAGCAGGGAGAACCCCCCACCCGACGAGGCAAGCTCGTGGGCGACGCCTTGGTCGAACCGACGGCCCGAGGGGGACAACAAGAGCAGCGGTCGGGGCAGCCCGTCGGCCGAGGAGGCCACTGCTTCCACGGCGTCGAACACCGGTTGGGCGGCGAGCACCATACCGGCACCTCCCCCGAACGGTGCATCATCCACCGACCGGTGCACATCGTGGGTGGCATCCCGAACGTCGTGGGTGCGGAGATCCATCTGGCCCCTGGCCCGAGCCCGGCCGAGAATTGACGCGTCGCCGTAGTGGTCGATGACTTCGGGGAAGAGGGTGAACACATCGATGCGCAGGGAGCCACCCGGCCGTCCCGGCACAGTTTCAGGATCAGGCACCGGTCACCTCAGCCGAGGTCGAGCAGGCCATCGGGGATGTCCACGGTGATCAACACTCCGGGATCATTCCCCACCACGAAGCGCAGCGGGATCAGTTCTCCTCCGTCCAGAACCAGGAGGTCGCTGGCAGGGTTGGCCTCGACGCCTTTGACCACGCCGAGCGGCAGCCCGGCGGTGTCCTCGACCTGCGAACCGATGAGATCATGGACCCACAGCTGGTCGGGATCATCGAGGGGAGGGGCGAACAGTTTGGTGTCCCGAAGGGCGTTGGCCTCATCGATCCCGTTCACGCCGCCAAAGGTGACGATGAAGCGGCCCTGGTGCGATGAGGAACGGACGACCTCGAATGCGCGGCCGTCGCTGTCGCTGAGGATCGAGCCGCGTGCCACCCGTTCGTCCCGGTTGGTGGTCAACGACACGATCACGTCCCCCCGGAGGCCGTGGGGTTTGACGATCCGACCCACGGCCAGGCTGGCCGGCGATCCAGCCGTGGTTTCCGAGCCCCGGTCAGATGGTGCTTCGGAGGAATGCCCGCTCGGGGTGCCCCGAGCCGCGCCGTCGCCTTCATCGCCGTCCACGCCATTGTCGCCACCACCGGAGGGAGCGGGGGCAGAGGGAAGCGCCAAATCGGCGTCCTTAGTCGTCGACGATGTCGACGCTGGTCTGGATACCGTCACGCGCTCCAGCAGCAGCGACCACGGTACGGATGGCTTGAGCCACTCGTCCACGGCGACCGATGACCCGGCCCATGTCATCGGGTGCCACGTGGATACGGAAGCGGACCGAATCGCCC
>JADGOF010000068.1 GCA_017883105.1 Acidimicrobiales bacterium | reverse complement strand
CCACCGCCCGGGCCAGCAGGGTCTTGCCGGTGCCCGGAGGCCCGACCATCAAGATGCCCCGTGGCGCCATCGCGCCGGCCCGGGCGTAGCGCTCGGGATGCTGAAGGAAGTCGACGACCTCGCGGATCTCGAGCTTCGCTCCCTCGTAGCCCGCCACGTCGGCGAAGGTGGTCTTCGGGCGCTCCTCGTCGAATACCTTCGCCTTCGATCGGCCGATCCCGAGTGCCCCTTGCATCTGCCCCCTGGCCCCCTTTGAAAGGCGCCACCACACATACCCGATGATGAGGAACGGAAGAAGCAGGATTAGCCACGACAACACCTGGGTTCCGAAGGAGGTGCCGCTCGTGACCGCCGTGATTTGCACGTCTGATTTCTGCAGCTGGTCGAGGAACGTCTGCCCGGCCTGTGCCGGGATCGCCGTGGTGTAGTTGCTGCCGTCGGACAACGTGCCCGAGGCGCTGCCGCTCGTCTGGATGGTCACCGTCTTCACCTTGTGCGCCGAGACGTCGTGCAGGAACTGCGAGTAGTTGAGCGTGACGTGGTTCTGACCCCGAGTTGCCGGCAGGACGAGCACCAGGCCGACGAACATCACGAACGCCACGATCCAGAGATAGTGGCGCCAGGCCGGCGGCGGGGGGGGCGCGACCGGCGCACCCTTGTCACTCGTCGGCGGAGAAGCGGCTTGCTTGGTCATGGGCGTTCCTAGACACAGTAGATGGCGCGGTCATTCCCATGGCGTTCGTCGGTCAGCCGTAGGTCTCGCCTCGTCCCTCGGCGCCTACCGCAGCGCGAGCTGCCCGGGCACGATGGGGGCCGGCAGCGCCGTCTGACCCATCAGGTACCGGTCGACCGCGGCGGCGGCGGAGCGCCCCTCGGCGATGGCCCACACGATGAGGCTCTGACCTCGGGTCATGTCACCGCAGACGAAGACCCCGCCCTCGTTGGTCGCCCACGACGAGTCGGCGGCGACGCTTCCCCGGGAGTCCATTCGCAGATCCAGTTCGGCGACCACGCCGGTGCGCTCGGCACCGAGGAAGCCCATGGCCAAAAGCACCAGTTCGCACGGCAGCTCGAACTCGGAGCCCTCCACGGTGAGGAAGGTCGGCCTCCCGCCGTCGCCGTAGGTGACTTCGACCTCCTCGCCGCGCAGGGCGCGCACGCGGCCGGACTGGTCACCCAGGAACTCGGCGGTGGTGACGGAGAAGATGCGGTCGCCGCCCTCTTCGAGGGCCGAGGAGGTCCGCAGGATCAGTGGCCAGGTCGGCCACGGGTTGTCGGTGGCGCGATCCATTGGCGGCTCGGGCATGATCTCCAGCTGGTGGACGCTGAGGGCGCCCTGGCGGTGGACGGTGCCCAGGCAGTCCGCCCCGGTGTCACCGCCACCGATGATCACCACATGCTTGCCCTCGGCGGAGATGGTCGTCTCGGCCAGCGATCCCTCTTGCACCATGTTGGATGGCTTGAGGAAGTCCATGGCCAGGTGGATGCCGGCAAGCTCGCGTCCGGGCACCGGCAGGTCGCGGGGCAAGGTGGCACCGCCGGCCAGCACCACACTGTCGAACTCCTCGACCAGCGAGCGCGCGCTGATCACCGCGGCGTCGGACGCAACGGCACGGCCCACCTCGGGGGCGGGCGTCCCCACCGACACACCGCAGCGGAACTCGATCCCCTCGGACTCCATCTGCTCGAGCCGACGGTCGAGGACGGACTTTTCCATCTTGAACTCGGGGATGCCGTAACGGAGCAGGCCGCCCGGCTTCTCCGCCCGTTCGAAGACCACCACCTGATGGCCGGCCCGGACCAACTGCTGCGCGGCGGCCAGCCCGGACGGACCCGAGCCCACCACCGCCACCCGCTTGCCGGTCGGGGCACCAGGGGCGACCGGCGCCACCCACCCTTCCGTCCAGGCCCGCTCGATGATCTCGTACTCGATCCGTTCGATGGTCACCGGGTCGTCGTTGATGCCCAGCACGCACGAGCCCTCGCACGGTGCCGGGCACAGCCGCCCGGTGAACTCGGGGAAGTTGTTGGTGGCATGCAGGCGCTCGATGGCCTCCGACCAGTCGTCCCGGTAGACCAGATCGTTCCACTCGGGGATGAGGTTGCCCAGCGGGCATCCTTCATGACAGAACGGGATCCCGCAGTCCATGCACCGGGCACCCTGGTGTTGGGCCGCCTCGGCCGGAAAGGGCTCGTACACCTCTTTCCAGTCGCGCAGCCGCACCGGCACGGGTCGCCGGATCGGCAGCTCCCGTCCGTACTTCAAGAAACCGGACGGGTCACCCATGGGACGCCTCCATCACCGCTTGGTCGACCGACCGTCCCTCGGCCACCGCCAACTCGGTGGCCTCCAGCACCCGGCGGTAGTCCCGGGGCATCACCTTGAGGAACTGCTCCGAGGCACTGATCCAGTCCACCAGGATCTCCTCGGCCACCGCGGAGTCCGTCTCGTCCCGGTGCAAGGTCACCCGGTCCTTCAGCCACACCCGGTCCTCGGCAGACAGCCGCTCGAGGTCGACCATCTCGTTGTTGTAGACCCCGGACAGCAGGCCGTGCGGGTCGTAGACGTAGGCCACGCCGCCCGACATGCCGGCACCGAAGTTGCGACCGGTGGGCCCAAGGACCACCACCCGGCCCCCGGTCATGTACTCGCAGGCATGGTCCCCCACGCCCTCGACCACGGCGATGGCCCCCGAGTTACGCACACAGAACCGCTCACCTACCTGGCCGCGAAGGAAGACCTCGCCGGCGGTGGCCCCGTACAGGATCACATTACCGGCCACGATGTTGTCCTCGGCGGCGAACGGCGACTCGTCGGGCGGCCGCACGATGATCCGGCCTCCGGACAGTCCCTTGCCCAGGTAGTCGTTGGTGTCGCCCAACAGGCGCATGGTCACCCCCCGGGGCACGAAGGCCCCGAAGCTCTGGCCGGCCGACCCCCGGAAGGTCAGGTCGATGGTTCCGTCGGGGAGCCCGGCTCCCCCGTGTCTGCGGGTGATCTCGTAGCCGAGCAGCGTACCCACCGTGCGATCGACGTTGGTGACCGTCACCTCGGCGGCGACCGAGGTACCCTCGTCGATGGCCGGTCGACAGGCCTCGAGGAAGGCGTGGTCGAGAGCTCGCTCGAGACCGTGGTCCTGTTCGTTGATGCAGTAGCGCACCGCCCCGTCGCGCAGCTCGGGCTGCATGAGGATCGGCGACAGGTCGAGGCCGGCCGCCTTCCAGTGGGAGACCGCCTCTTCAGCGTCGATCAGCTCCACCCGGCCGATGGCCTCCTCCAGCGAACGCAGACCCAGGGCGGCCAGGTACTCGCGCACCTCCTCGGCGATGTACTCGAAGAAGGTCTCGACGAACTCGGGGGTGCCGGAGAATCGGGCCCGGAGTGTCGGGTTCTGGGTGGCGATGCCAACCGGGCAGGTGTCGAGGTGGCAGACCCGCATCATGATGCAGCCCGAGACCACCAACGGCGCGGTAGCGAAGCCGAACTCCTCGGCCCCCAACAGGGCGCCGATGATCACGTCCCGCCCGGTCTTCATCTGTCCGTCGACCTGGACCACGATGCGGTCGCGCAGGTCGTTGGCCATCAGGGTCTGCTGGGTCTCGGCCAGCCCCAGCTCCCAGGGAATCCCGGCGTGCTTCTGCGAGGTGAGCGGCGTGGCTCCCGTGCCGCCGTCATGGCCGGAGATGAGGACCACATCGGAGTGGGCCTTGGCCACCCCGGCGGCCACCGTGCCCACCCCCACCTCGGCCACCAGCTTCACATGCACCCGGGCGGTCGGGTTGGCCGACTTGAGGTCGTGGATGAGCTGGGCGATGTCCTCGATGGAGTAGATGTCGTGGTGCGGGGGCGGCGAGATGAGGCCGACGCCTGGGGTGGAGAACCTGGTCTTGGCGATCCACGGGTAGACCTTGTGCCCGGGCAGCTGCCCACCCTCGCCGGGCTTGGCCCCCTGGGCGATCTTGATCTGGATGTCGTCGGCGTTGACCAGGTACTCCGAGGTCACGCCGAAGCGACCGGAGGCCACCTGCTTGATGGCGCTGCGCCGCTGGTCGCCGTTGGCGTCGGGGGTGAACCGGTCGGGGTCCTCACCGCCTTCTCCGGTGTTGGAACGGCCGCCGAGCCGGTTCATGGCGATGGCCAGCGTCTCGTGGGCCTCGGCCGAGATGGATCCGTACGACATGGCCCCGGTGGAGAAACGGGCGAGGATCGATGACGCCGGCTCGACCTCGTCGATGGAGATCGGCGCCAGGGTGCCGGTCTTCAGCCGCATCAGGCCGCGCAAGGTGGCCAGGTTCGCCGACTGGTCGTCGACCGCCCTGGTGTACTCCTTGAATACCTCGTACCGCTTGGATCGAGTGGCGTGTTGCAGCTTGAACACCGTCTTCGGGTTGAAGAGGTGGATCTCCCCTTCACGGCGCCACTGGTACTCCCCTCCCACTTCGCGCTCGCGGTGGGCCAGTTCGGTGGGCCGGTCGAGATGGGACAGCCGGTGGCGACGGACCACCTCGTCAGCCAGGACGTCGAGCCCGACTCCCTCGATCCGGGAGACGGTACCGGTGAAGTACTCGTCGATCATGTCGGAGGCCAGGCCCACCGCCTCGAACACCTGGGCCCCGGTGTAGGAGGCGACCGTCGAGATCCCCATCTTGGACATCACCTTGACGATGCCCTTGGACGCCGCCTTGATGTAGTTCTTCTGGGCCTGACGGGGGGTGACCCCGGTCAGCAGGCCCGAGGCGATCATGTCGTCGATGCTCTCGAAGGCGAGGTACGGATTGATGGCCGCAGCGCCGAACCCCTTGAGCAGCGCCATGTGGTGGACCTCACGGGCATCGCCCGACTCGACCACTAGGCCGACCCGGGTCCGGGTCTTCTCCCGTACCAGATGGTGGTGCACGGCGGAGACCAGCAGCAACGACGGTATGGGGGCCAGCTCGGAAGTCGAGTTGCGGTCGGACAGCACGATGATGTCCGACCCCTCCTCGATGGCTGCGCTCACCCGACGGCGCACGTCGTCAAGTGCCGCTCGTAGCGCTTCTCCCCCGCCGGCCACTTCGAAGAGGCCGTCGATGGCGAAGGCGCTGAAGCCGGGGGTGCTCCCGTCTTCGTTGACGTAGAGGAGCTTGGCCAGGTCGTCGTTGTCGATGACCGGCATGGGAAGCAGGATCTGACGGCACGACTCCGCCGTCGGATCGAGCAGGTTCGACTCCGGGCCCAGGGTGGACATGAGCGAGGTGACAAGTTCCTCGCGGATGGCATCCAGCGGAGGGTTGGTCACTTGGGCGAAGAGCTGGGTGAAGTAGTCGTAGAGCAGTCGCGGCCGGTCGGAGAGGACGGCAATGGCGGTGTCGGTGCCCATCGAGCCGATCGGCTCGGTTCCCGCTTTGGCCATCGGCTGGAGGATGAGCCGGAGCTCTTCGTTCGTGTACCCGAACAGGCGCTGCCTCCCGACCACCGATGCGTGCTGGGGGGTGAGCATGGTACGTGGCGGGAGGTCCTCGAGCTCGATCTGACCGTCGTCCAGCCACTCGGCGTAGGGCTGCTGGGCGGCCAGGGCGGCCTTGATCTCGTCGTCGTCGACGATCCGGCCCGCCTCGGTGTCCACCAGGAACATCCGGCCCGGCTGCAGGCGGCCCTTGCGGACCACATTCTCCGGCGGGACGTCCAACACGCCCACCTCACTGGCCAGCACCACCAGGCCGTCGTCGGTGACCCAGTACCGGGCCGGCCGGAGCCCGTTGCGGTCGAGCACGGCGCCGATCACCGTGCCGTCGGTGAAGGCCACCGCGGCCGGACCGTCCCAGGGCTCCATCAAGGACGCGTGGTAGCGGTAGAAGGCCCGCCGGGCGTGATCCATGGTCCGGTGGTTCTCCCACGCCTCGGGGATCATCATCAGCACCGCGTGGTGCAGCGGCCGGCCTCCCAGGTGGAGGAGCTCGAGCACCTCGTCGAAGGAGGCGGAGTCGCTGGCCCCGGGGGTCACGATGGGGAACGCCCGCTCCAGGCCTGGGATCAGCTCGGTCGCGCAAAGGGCCTCACGGGCCCGCATCCAGTTGCGATTGCCGGCCACCGTGTTGATCTCGCCGTTGTGGGCCAGGTAACGGTAGGGATGGGCCAGGGGCCACGAGGGGAAGGTGTTGGTCGAAAACCGCGAATGCACGAGGGCCAGCCCACTGACCACCCGCTCGTCGGACAGATCGGGAAAGAACTCGGCAAGCTGATGGGAGGTGAGCATCCCCTTGTAGACGATGGTGCGAGACGACAACGACGCGAAGTAGCACCCGTCGATCTGGTGCTCGGTCCGCTTGCGGAGCACGAACGCCAACCGGTCGATGGCCAGTGCCGGGTCGTCGCCCTCCAGCACCGACGGCGAGGCAGGGGCCACAAACAGCTGGTGCATCGACGGTCGGGCCGCCTCGGAGATCGACCCCAGGGTGTCCACGTTGATCGGGACGTCGCGCCAGCCGAGGACGTCGAGTCCCTCGTCCTCGGCCATCTTCTCGATGGCGGCCCGGGCGGCCGTGGCCTCATCGGTCCGCTTGGAGAGAAAGGCCATCCCGGTGGCGTACCGGCCCTGTGCCGGCAGCTCGAACGCCACTTCGTGGGCGTAGAAGTCGTGAGGGATCTGCATGAGGATGCCGGCCCCGTCGCCGCTGTCCTCCTCGCTGCCGGTAGCCCCCCGGTGGGCCAGGTGCTCGAGGGCGGAGATGGCCTGGCGCACCAGGTGGTGAGTGGCCCGGCCCTTGAGGTCGGCCACCAGGGCCACACCGCACGCGTCGTGCTCGAACCGGCCGTCGTAGAGGCCACCTGCCGGGGGCCGAGGCGGGCCGAGGCGGACTGCCGTGGTCGAACCAGGGGCGTCGTTGTGGGTGCCGTCGCAAGTCGTCATCGGGTCGCTCCAACGAGGGAAGTGGATCTACCCGCGCGGGACGACGTTGGCCCATGCGTGGTCCGAAGATTGTACACGCACCCCACCGGGCGCTCGTCAAGTATTCGCGTTCGTGCACCTTCACGGCATGGAGGGAATGCCCCCGTAGTATGGGGCGATGGCCCCGGACCCTCCCGTCGACGTCCTCGTGGTGGGCGGTGGGATCATCGGTCTGTCCGTCGCCTGGCAGGCGGCGGCCTCCGGCAGGTCGGTCACCGTGGTCGACCCGTCCCCGGGCCGGGGGGCCTCGTGGGCCGCGGGCGGCATGTTGGCCCCGGTGGCCGAAGCCCACTTCGGGGAGGAGGCGCTGACCGGCCTGCTGATACGGGCCGCCCTGGTGTGGCCCGGATTCGCCCGCGACCTCGAGGAAGCCTCGGGGCGCCTGGTCCACTACCGGGCCGACGGTGCCCTGCTGGTGGCCTTCGATCCCTCGGACCGGGCGGCCACCGACGACGTGCTCGGGTTCCAGTTGCAGCTTGGCCTGGCCGCCCGGCGGCTCTCCGCCCGGGAGTGCCGCTCCTCGGAGCCGCTGCTGTCCCCGGGCATCCGCGGCGGAGCCGAGTTGCCCGGTGACCACCAGGTGGACAATCGATTGGTGGTCGAGGCCCTGCTCGCCGCCTGCGAGCATGCCGGCGTCGCCTTCGTATCCGACCGGGCCGAAGGAGTCGCCCTCGAGGGCGGACGGGTGACCGGCGTCTCGTTGGCCGGCGGGGGGAGCCGGGCCGCCGGTGCCGTGGTCATCGCCGCGGGGTGCGAGTCGGGCCAGGTGACCGGCCTCAAGGTGCAACCGCCGGTGCGGCCGGTCAAGGGGATGACCCTCCGACTGCAAGCTCCCCCCGACGCGCCCCGATTGCGCCGGACCGTCCGGGCCCTGGTCCACGGCCGCAACTGCTACCTGGTGCCCCGGGACGGCGGCGGCGTCGTGGTGGGGGCGACCGTCGAGGAGAAGGGGTTCGATCTCGCCGTGCAGGTCGGCGCGGTCAGCGACCTCCTCGACGATGCCCGGGAGCTGGTCCCCGCCCTCGACGAGTACACCCTCACCGACACCACCACCGGGCTCCGACCCGGGTCGCCCGACAATGCGCCCCTGGTGGGCCCGACCGGGGTGGCCGGGCTCATCGTGGCCACCGGCCATCACCGCAACGGCATCCTGTTGGCTCCGGTGACGGCCGACGAGGTGGTCCGGCTCCTCGTCGGCAACGACCCGTCCGACCTGTTCGCCGCGTTCGGTCCCGAGCGCTTCGGACCGGCCACCGGCGACCGATCGGCTGGCGAGCCACTCCCCGGCACGTCGAGGATCCCGGGGTGAAGCCGATCACGGTCAACGGATCCCCGTGGGACGGCCCTCCCGGCACCACGGTGGCCGACCTGGTCGCCACCTTCTGCCCCTCGCCACGGGGCATCGCCGTGGCATGCAACGGTGAGGTCGTCCCGAAGAGTACCTGGCACGGAACCGAGGTGCGGGCCGGCGACGCCATCGAGATCGTCGCCGCGGCCGCGGGCGGCTGACCGGTACCGTGGGACCCGATGGCTCCTGACGACACCGCGCCCGTGCTCTCCTCCGGGGATGAGCTCACTATCGCCGGATCGGTCGTGGCCTCGCGCCTCATCATGGGCACCGGGGGGATGTCGAGTCCCGAGTCCCTGAGGGAGGCGCTCACCGCCTCGGGAACGGCCATGGCCACGGTGGCCGTGCGCAGGGTCGACCCGACCACCCGCCATTCGTTGGTTGATCTCCTCGGCCAGCTGGGGATTCAGGTCCTCCCCAACACCGCAGGATGCTTCACGGCCTCCGACGCCATCCTCACCGCCAAACTGGCTCGCGAGGCCTTCGAGACCGACTGGATCAAGCTCGAAGTCATCGGCGACGACCGGACGCTGCTGCCCGACACGGTCGAGCTCCTCGCCGCGGCCGAGGAGTTGG
>JADGOF010000067.1 GCA_017883105.1 Acidimicrobiales bacterium | reverse complement strand
CCCGCCCACGCGATTTCCAGTCGCGCTCCTTAAGCCAACTCGGACACCTCTCCGCGGTGCCCGGCGGCGCGCTCCCTGAGAGCGGACGAACAGTATACGACAGAGGGGCGTGGGGGTCGAAACGGCGGCGGCCATGCCGCACAAAGTGAGGATGATCGCTGCTCAGATCATCGAACCTGGGTGAGGCAGTCCAGCCGGCGTCGGCGGTCTTGGTGAAGGCGCGGCCGGGGTAGTCCTCAGCAGCGCTGCCGTTGACGCCGCTGGGGATCCGGGCAGTCCTTTCTCTGGAGCGGTCGACGACACTCGTGTACGCCTGGTTGTGGGATACGTGAACCTCCTTGCCGTTCAGGCTGTTGGACTCCACGTTCCCCTCAGCACCCTCGTTCCCGACGTGCCCAGCATTCGGGCCTTGTCAAACGCCACTGCGGACTCGGGTCACGGTGTGCATCGGCCCGGCCGGCGTCGGTGTTCCGTCTTCGCTTGTCTTCTTCGCGCATCTCACTGATCCCCAGATCGTCGACGTGCAGTCTCCGGCTCACCCACCAGGCCGCCCAGGAAGGTCACTCAGCCGAGAGTCGCAAGTCGCGCACTGGAGACCGGGCCGAATCTGACGCGGCATCATCCAGCATCGACTGGGCGGCGCGCTCGGCGGTGAGCCGCGCCCGATAGTGCGTGATCTCTCGGTCGATGGCGGCTCGGTCCCACCCAAGGACGGGGGCCATCAGATGAGCCACATGCTCAGCCGCCAGCCGACCACGGTCGGGTGTCTCGAAGGCAATGTGAGTGCGGCGAGTGAGCACATCGTCAACGTGAAGCGCCCCCTCATGCAGTGCAGCGTAACGGACTTCGACAGCCAGGTACTTCTCGGCCCCGGGGAGAGGGTCGGCCAGGCGCGGCTCGTCGACCAACAGATCCAGGACGTTCGAGGCCAGCGTTCCGTAGCGCCTGACCAAGTGCTGAAGGTGTTCGGGTGCAAGGCGCGTCGCACCAGGGTGGATGCTCAACCGGAACTCGGCGCCCGACAACCCGACGGCCCCGAGGAGCGGGATATCGGCAGTGCGGCTGGCATCGACCGTGAAGGGCAACTCTCGAGCGGCCGCATCGACGGCGTCTCGGGCCATCAGCCGGTACGTCGTGTACTTTCCACCCGCCACGCTTATCAGTCCCGGTGCGCTGCGCCGGACTGCGTGCTCTCGAGACAATCCAGCCGTCTCATCTGCGCCTCCTCCGAGCAGAGGGCGAAGACCGGCGTACACAGCGGTGATGTCGTCGAACGTCAGCGGGTCTTTGAGGACCGCATTCACGTGGTCGAGCAGGTACTGGATATCGCTGCGACTCGCGGCGGGGTGATCCAGACCGAAGCGCCAATCGGTGTCGGTCGTGCCGACGATCCACTGGTTGCCCCAGGGCAGCACGAACAGCACGCTCTTCTCTGTAGGCAGGATGAGCGCATAGGCGGAGTCGATGAGCGCCTTCGGCACGACGACGTGCACGCCTTTTGACGGTCGGACCATCATAGGGGCCTCGACTCCCGCCAGACGCTCCACCTCTGTGGTCCACACGCCGGTGGCGTTGATGACTGCCCGGGCGCGCACCTCGAACTCATCACCCGACTCGAGGTCTCGCACACGGGCTCCGGAGATCCTTTCCTCCTGATGGAGAAACGCGATGACGCCGACGGCGGGGGCGCAGAGTGCACCGTGAACAGTCGCCGTGAGGGCGAGCATCAGCGAGAATCGAGCGTCGTCAACCTGGGCGTCGTAGTAGCGGATTCCACCGACAAGCGCATCTTCGCGGAGGGACGGAACGGCTCGCAAGCAAGCGCCGCGTGACAGGTGTCGATGGCGTGGCATCGCGGGCCTCAGTCCGGCGAGTGCGTCGTACAGAAAGAGCCCCGACCCCAGGTACAGCCGGTCCCAGGCCCTGTGCTTCAAGGGCAGAAGGAAAGGGGTCGGATGAACCAGGTGCGGCGCAATCTTCTCCACGAGAAGCTGTCGCTCGTGCAGCGCCTCTCGCACCAACCCGATGTCGAATTGTTCGAGATAACGAAGCCCCCCGTGGATCAGTTTGCTGGAACGACTCGAAGTGCCCGCGGCGAAGTCGCGCTTCTCGAGGAGGGCCACGGAGAGACCACGGCTGGCCGCATCGAGAGCGACGCCGCACCCAGTCACGCCGCCACCGATGACGAGCACATCGAAGACCTCGGTGGCCAAGCGGGCGAGTGAGCGTCTTCGACTCTCCTTTCCGGCTGCTGGGACAGGCAAATCGAGACGGGTCGAGTCAGTCATGAGGAACCTCCTCCGTTTGAGGTATCGGAACGCCTCGAGCGGAACGCCTTGCCATGCAGTGGCTCACGATGCGGCCACGTCCGAAGCGACCCTGCCCAGGGACCGGCCGCGCAGCGGGAAGCCCGCCAGAGGGACTGCGCTCCACAAGTCACGGACGCCCCGGAGCCACTCACGGAATCGAAAACGGTGCCGGCACCGGCAGAACCACGTTGCGATCTTTCGGTCCGCCTTCGCGGAACGACTCCAGGCCGCTGAAGGGGTCGTTGGCGGCGAGCTCGCGATGCACGGCGGCCAAGCGTGCCAGGCCTGCTGCCTCACCGGGATCGGCCGGCACATCGGCGTCGACCATCGTCGAGAGGATCGAGAGCGAGTCATCGCCGTTCGCGACCAGCTCGAGCAGCCGTGCCTGACAGGGCCAATCGGCGATGGCCGCCGTCGACACCTCCCAGAAGCCGGCCGTGCGAGCCGTGGGGTCGGGACGCGGCCACACGTGATTAACGTGACGGTGGCCGTTGAGCCAGAGGACAACGTTTGGAAAGCGGTGCAGGAGCGCCTCGACTTCGGCGGCCAGCGCGCGCGGCTGATCCTCCTCGAGACCCCGTTGGTCGACGCACGCGTTGACCAGATCCTCCAATGGGTGATGGGACAAGAGGACGATCAGGTGGTCGCAGACCTCGGGCTGCTCGACCCACCGGCCGCCGGCATCGAGGTGACGATGACTCACTTCGGCCAGCCGTTCCTCGAGCCAGCTCAGCTGTCGTCGCCCGATGCTGCCCTCGTAGAATCCATCCATGTTGGTGGTATCGAGAAGGACGAAGCGGATCGGCACGCGCCCGCTATCGATATCGTGTACGCAATACGTCGTGCCTTCGCGGAGGCTCGCCGACGAATAACCGTGTCCGGCAGGCCGGCCGGGCGCGTTTAGATGCGCCTCGACGAACTCGCGCCGGCCGACGATGCGGCGCGCCGCATCAGCTGCCACATGCCTGGCCGGGCCGCCGAGGAACCTCTCTGGGGCGGCGTGGAACTCCGCCGCATGCTCCACAGCATCGAACTTGGGCGGCAAGGCCACGGGTTTTCTGTCACCGACGACGAGGTCGCGATAGGCGAGGGTTGGCAGCGAGTTGCCCAGTATCAGCCCATCATGGTTGCCGAAGCAAGAAAGCCAGGGGAGGGCGAGCGCCTCGGCAGAGAACGGTCGCAAGGCTTCAGCCAGCAGCCCAGGGCAGTCGGGGAAGCCCCAGAGCTCCCGATACCGATCGGGCGCGGCGTCGGGATGCCAGTGGGTCCTGTCGTCCCAGGTGGGGTCTTGGACTCCCTCGTAAGGGGCTCCGCGCGAGCGGCAGTCGACCTCTCCACCGCCCACCAGCGCAACGAACCACCCCAGCTCATTCAGCTGCGCGTTGTCCACATTGTCGCCCGCGCTGATGGCAACCGCTAGCGGTGACCCAGTGTCCGGGCTCTCTCGCAACCGGTTCAAAGTGCGCACGAACGCTGACAGGGCATGGGGGGCGAGGGTCTCCTGCGGTCGCGCTGCCGGGTAGAAGAGATTGCATCCCGGCTTGCCGTTCAGCATCTCGAAGAACTCGAACCTCCCCGGAGACTGCACATCGACTATCTGAGCGTCGGCGAAGTGTGCGAAGAAGACAAGTGAAGACGGATCGCCGACGCCGGCTGGGACCCGAGCACCGCCCGGGACCAGATCGTCGCGCAGGATGCGCGGCTCGCCGGGAGCCCAGGCCAGGGCGTGGTAGTAACGTTCGGTGCCAGTGCCGCGCGCGGACCCGCGCCGAAGGACCCGGTCCAGAGTTGTGGGTGGCTGCATCAAGCTGGCGGGCGAGCGAAAACTCTGCTGCTCAGAGGACGACAAGCCGCACACCGGCCGGGTCGATGCGCACCGCGACCCGGGTCAGAGGTGGCATGGACAACGCCCAAATGGCGGGCACGTCGGCAACGAGGTTGCCCAGATTCGACTCCAGAACCAGTCGTGTCCCAGCGCCGGGAACGGTTGCGCACGAACCCCCTGGCTTCGACGACACTGTCTGCCGCGCGCGTCCCGTTCGCCAACTGGCAATCCAGCCTTTCTCAGAAGTTCCTTTCCTTGAAATTCAAGGAGTCTTGGCGGTCGGCGCCATCAAGGTCTCCTTACTTCTCGAGACGGCCAAGGGCTGAATGGCCTCGTCAGGCACACTCTCCACGTCCACGCCTATGGCCAGAACGGGCACGGGGCGGACGGTCACGCGTACCGCAGTGCCCGGAGCAAGCTGGGCGCTCTCGGCGCTCGACACCTGTGCGAGCACCAGGTTATCGGTGGCGAGCCGAACTTGGACCATACCGATCGAACCACGAAAGCCCATTGCAGACACCCGCGCGTCTCCATCCACGTCTGGCGTCACGTCTACCGACTCGGGCCGCACGAGCGCCGTCACTGCACCGGATCCCACGGACTCCTCCAACAGCGGCACGCGGCTACCAATCACATTCACCATGCCATCCTGCGCTTCACCCGGCAGCCGGTTGGTAAGGCCGACGAACTCGGCGACGAACGACGTCCGCGGTTCATGGTAGAGCTCCGCGGGCGGTGCGATTTGCTCGAGCCGCCCAAAGTTTATGACCCCGACCCGGTCGGCTAGAGCAAACGCCTCCTCCTGGTCGTGAGTAACGAACACGGTCGTCGTGCCGACCTCAAGCTGGACGCGCCGGATTTCGTCGCGCAGCTCGTTGCGCACCTTGGCGTCGAGTGCTGACAGCGGCTCGTCTAAGAGCAGCACCCTTGGCCCGATGGCCAGCGCACGCGCTAGCGCGACGCGCTGTTGTTGCCCGCCGGACATCTGGTGCGGAAACTGCTTGGCTTGGGAGCTCAAACCAACGAGCTCAAGCAGTTCGTCGACCCGCCGCCGCCGCACCTTTGCGCCAACCCTTCGCACCCTCAGTCCGAATGCAACGTTGTCGCGGGCCGTCATGTTCGGGAACAGGCTGTACGCCTGAAAGACCATACCCATGTCTCGCTGGTTCGCGGGGAGGCGGGCAATGTCCGTGCCCTCCACGAGGACCTGACCTGAGTCGGCCTCATCAAGCCCTGCGATAATCCTCAATGCGGTGGACTTGCCGCAGCCGGAGGGCCCGAGCAGGGCCACGAGCTCGCCGGCGGCGATGTCGAGCGACAGCCCGTCGAGCGCGCACACGGACCCCCACGATCGGCGCAAGTTGACAACTTGCAGCGCAACGCCCGACCGGGCGGGGCGGTCCATACCCCGCGTGTGTCTCGTCTCTGACGTCATGACGTCGGTCCTCCTACTGGACACGACCGCGGCCCCACGCAGGACGGAACGGCGCGTCGAGAGGGGAATTCGACGAGCCGACTCCGCACGCCACTGATACGCATCCCTGACCACTCCTTCCAAGTCAGACCTGGTTGCTGGTATGTACCGTGCACGCCTATGCTGTGCTTTGTCAAGGGCGGTAGACAACGGACCCCGGGGCGGTTCCAGAACCACGGCAACTGGAAGAGGCGAGGATCGCTCACCATGCGTAGTCGGGTCAACGCCAAGGTTCGTGAGCTGCTCGAGAGCCACAAGCCGGAGCCGCTGCCCACCGACCTGGATGCGTGGCTGTCGAGCCTGATCTCAGGAGCAGAGGGTGCCGCGCGGCGGTCAGAGCCTCCTGACCACCCTAGACGGCTCCGCCCAACGGAAGCGGAGATAGGGCCGATGCCACGGAGCATCACGTGAGAGTACGGCAGGCATGCAGAGCGACCAGCGCCCGGAGACGGTGCTCACGCGTCGGAAGGTCAGTGCTTGTCATCGCCCGTGGTTGCCTGACAGCGGCCGCGTTGGCTGAGCTCACCGCTGAGGCGTCGACGCCGGCGTCATCGATCGTCGACTTGCAGTGGGAAGCCGGAAGTGAGGGGTTCGCCCTGATCATGAGCCTCTCCGTTCGGGGAGGACCGGTGGTCTTTGCGAGGGACCGGATGAAGACCATGCTCGCGCTCGTCAAGGAGGATCGCGGGCCCGGACTTACGCTCAAGGATGTCTCAGTCCCTCCCGCGGGCGCGGGGAACGTTCTGATCCGCGTACTCAAGACGGCGATCTGCGGAACCGACGTGCACATCTACGCGTGGGACGAATGGGCGCAGCGTAATGTCCCGGTGCCTCTCGTGGTGGGCGAGGCCCGCGAGGCGCAACAGATCGCGGCCGGGCTGCTCGAGCGGGGTGTCTACGCGGTCGGCTTCTTCTATCCCGTCGTGCCCAAGGGTGAGCCGCGCATCCGTGTGCAGGTGTCGGCCCAGCACGAGATCGCCGATCTCGACTTCGCCGTTGAGCAGTTCGCTGCTGTGCGTGCCAGCGTGTCGGTGGATCGCTGATCACCCGCGTCTCCGACAAGGCGAAGCGCGAGGTGACGTGAGCATCGTCGTACAGAAGTACGGAGGAACGTCGGTGGCCGATGCGGCGCGCATCAGCAACGTTGCGCGCCGCATCGTCGAGACATTTGACGGCGGACAGCAAGTGTGCGCTGTCGTGTCGGCCCGCGGCGACACGACCGACGAGCTCACCCGGCTGGCCCGGGAAGTGTCACCTCGACCGCCGAGACGCGAGATGGACATGCTGCTCTCGGCCGGCGAGCGCATCAGCTGCGCCCTTGTCGCCATGGCAGTGGAGCGACTCGGCCGACCAGCGGTGAGCTTCACCGGTTCCCAAGCCGGCATCGTGACCGACACAGAACACGGCAACGCCGAGATCCTGGAGGTCCGAGCGCACAGGGTCCAGGAAGCTCTGGAATGTGGACAAATAGTGCTGGTAGCCGGTTTCCAGGGTGTCTCCACGGAGAACCAGGTCACCACGCTGGGAAGGGGCGGCTCCGACACCTCCGCTGTCGCACTCGCGCACGCGCTGGGCGCCAAGATCTGCGAGATCTACACGGATGTCGACGGCGTCTATACAGCCAACCCCAGCGTCGTCGCCGGCGCGCGGCGCATCCCGGAGGTGACGTTCGACGAGATGATCGAGCTGACGGCGGCAGGCGCCGAAGTTCTGGCGCTGCGCTCGGTGGTCCTCGCGCAGCGTCACCAGCTGCCTCTCCGCGTCTGTTCGAGCTTCACGCGCGCCGAGGGCACGCTGGTGAGGGCAGGCCCGATGGCAGCCCCGGACCGCGTGTGCGGCGTCGCCTATACCACCGACGAGGTCGTTCTGACGATCAACGGCATGGCGGATCGCTCAGCCCTGCGTTGCGTCTCTGATGCGTTGCTCGCCGCAGGAGTCTCCCTTCAACACATCGCGAGAGAACCGGAGGGAGCTCTCTCACTCATCCTCACGGAAGAGGAGACGCTCCGCGCAGAGGACGCGCTTTCCCCGCTCCAGGCAGCCATGCAATTGTCCTACTCTCCCGACACGAGCACTTCGCGCGTCGCCGTGGTGGGCAGAGCGGTGCACACAGATGAGAAGGTCCTGCAGGCGATGTGCGGCGCCCTCGAGCGCAAGAAGGTCCCAGCCCGTTGGGTCGATGCCTCTCCGTCCTGCCTCTCGTGTCTCGTGCCCCGTCAGCGCGTCGAGGCCGTAGTCTGCGCGTTCCACGATGCGCTGAGACTGGGCATAGCTCCCGCTCTGGGGTGAGCTGCTTGCCATACGCCGGTTGCGCAGCGCAGGGCAGGCAACGACAAGACGACTGCTAAGCAGCCAAGATGATGTATCAAAGCCGCGACAACGGCATCCCTTTCCAATCCAGTACGAGATCTGCGAGGGTGTGACAGCACTCAAATACATGAGTCTGCACTGAACCCGGGGCGGTTCACACCACACCCAAACCCGAGTCTTGACCGTTCGCAAGGACCGCTGTAGTCTCACCCCGTGACGAAGTCATGTTGAGTCCGGTCCTAGACCTGTTGGACACCGCTCACCGGCCCCGGTGAGATCGATGCCTCGTCAGATGGGAGGCCTTGTCACCGACTGGATCCCCAACGCAGCGGCGGTTCAACTGCCCGCCGGCTACAGCAACGCCGATGTCCTTCCGGACAATCGGGCAACGCCTTCATGGAGGATGATGTGAACCTTTCCGCCCTTCGCTGTGCCGCCATCGCAGCGGTCGCCGCGACTCTGTCGATCGGCATCACGGCCTGCGGCACACCTCCTAACAAGACCGCCGGCAACACCAGCAAGGCAGCCACGGCTACCTCAGCGCAGGACCTGGGCGGCATGGCCGCACTGGTTGCTGCGGCCAAGAAGGAGGGCACGCTCAACGTCATAGCGCTGCCGCCGAACTGGGCCAACTACGGCGCGATCATCAACGCCTTCAAGGCCAAGTACGGCTTGACCGTGAACAGCGCAAATCCGGAGGGTTCGAGCGCCGATGAGATCACCGCGGCCAAGAACCTCAAGGGTCAGTCGAAGGCTCCCGACGTCTTCGACCTCGGCGGCAACGTCGCCGTTGCCAACACCGCGATGTACGCGCCGTACAAGGTGTCGACGTTCCAGGACATCCCGGCGAAGTTCAAGGACGCCAACGGTGGGTGGGTCAACGACTACGGCGGGTACCAGAGCATCGGGTATGACGCGGGCAAGTTCCCGGCTCCGACCAGCATCAAAGACCTGCTCAAGCCGGTCTACAAGGGCGCGGTCGCCATGGATGGCAACCCGACCCTGTCCGG
>JADGOF010000066.1 GCA_017883105.1 Acidimicrobiales bacterium | reverse complement strand
GGCGAGAACTCGTGGCCACCTGGACGTTCGCATGCTCAGCCGCCGATTGGTCGCTGAGCACTGAGAACCGCCACCAGCGTGAATTTCAGCGACAGCCTCCAAGGACCAGGGTGCCAAAGACGAGATCGTGCAACACTTCCTGGTCAAGGCCGGCTTGTGGAACGAGGTGGAGTCGCGCCTGCGCCAACCCGGAGGCGCCCTGTCCGGAGCCCGCAACAGCGCCTGTGCATCGTACGGGCCCTGGCCGTCCAACCCCGGGTGCTGCTTATGGACGAACCGTGCTCGGCCCTCGACCCCACTTCGACCCGTCGGATCGAGACCACCATCGAGGAGTTGCGGTCCGAGATCACCATCGTCATCGTGACCCACAACATGCAGCAGGCCCAACGGGTCTCCGACTACACGGCGTTCTTCCTGGCCGAGCAGGGGGCACCGGGCTACATCATCGAGCACGGCCCGACCGATGCCATGTTCGACTCCCCGCAGGACCCGCGCACCATCGACTACGTGCACGGCCGCTTCGGCTGACCACCCGGTGTCCGGACGCAACACCTCGACCCGCCCTGTCAACCTAGTGATCTGCTAGGTATACTGGGTACAGGGGCCAGCAGTGGTGCTGCGCTTCCTCCGTGACCATGACCCAGCCCAGCGATCGCCAGGCGGCAGCCGCCTATACCCGAGAGTCCGTTGAGGCCTATCTGGAGGCGGCCGCGGCCGAGCGAATGCGGATCGAGCTGGCCATCGCCGAGGCAAGGGCTCGGACAGAGCGGGCCAGACGCAAGGAAGAGCGCCTGCGCTCGCTCGGCGGGGAGAGCGGGTCAGAGGGCGACCGTGGTCAGCAGCCAGCGCCGACGGAGAGCGACAGACCGGCGAAGATGGTCGTTGACGAGTTCCAGATGTCGATGACCGTGGCAGACGGTGAATGGCTGCAGGCGGGGGCGGGCGCCGTGGTGGCTCATGACTGAAGTCGGCGAAGCGGAACTCAGGGGGAACGGAGTGGGCTCGGATGTGATCTCCGAGGCGGTGGTCCGGGACCTGGTCAGCCGCAACGAGCAGGAGATCGAAAGCCTGCTCCGTGTCCTCGACGGGGCACTCCGCGAAGCCGAGGAAGCCGAACGACGGGTCGCCGCGTACCCCGCCGCATCACTCGTCGCTGACGACCCGGTGGAGACCCCGGCGGTAGTACCGTCCAACGGAGCTCCGGCCGGCCGGAGCCGGAACAGGACCACTGTGGACCCACGGCCCCGGACAGTGGCTTCGGAAACAGACGGAGCGGACGGCCGGAAGGTCCAAGCAACGGCAACAGGCAGCGCCGTGACTGGGCAGCCGGCAGCCGATGCCATGTCGGCTAACTCTCCGGGGGTGTCGTCGCTGTTCCGCTCCCACTGGGTGTGGAAGTCCGGTATCGCCTTCACCGCGATCGCCATCCTGTTGTTGAAGTTCGGCTGAGGTACCCGCACCGTCCGGTGCGGTCCGGGTCAGATGCTGTGGCCTGCCCGCTCGACGAACCGATCGAAGAGCCGGCGAGCCTGGTCCTCTGGCCCCGACTCCTTTCCGTCGAAGCCGGACAGCAGCTCAGCGGCCTCGGTGTTGGTGATCCGGCCGTCGGTCCGGGCGTCGTCGACCCAGTGGGCCACGATGTCCCAGGTGACTTCGGGGTGGAACTGCACCCCGGTGTGGACGCCCAGGATGTAGGCGTGGAGGGACACCTCGGTCCGGGCCGCGGCGTCCGCCCCGGGGGGAGCGCTGAAGGCGTCCTCATGCCACACCACCCACGGACCGGATGGGATGCGCTCGGGATCGTCGGTGTCCAGCCGGCGCCAGCCGATCTCGCTCCGGGGAGCCCGGTCCACCTCTCCTCCGAGTACCTGGGCGAGGAGTTGACCGCCGAAGCACACCCCGAGCATCGGGATGCCGGCGCTGACCGCGTGGGCGACCAGTCGGCGCTCGTCGTCGATCCAGCGAAGTTGCCGGTTGGTGGCGGACTCGGCCGATCCCATGATGACCAGCAAGTCGATCGCACCGGGGTGGGGGAGTGCATCTGCCCCGCGGTCCGCCCGGAAGGTCTCGGTGGTGAAGCGCAGTTCGCGAGAGCGCTCCCCGAGTATCCCGGGGGTATCCCACTCGCTGTGTTGGAGGAAGGCCACGCGTGCGGTCATCGTCGGACAGTTTGGCCGACGATGACAGGCGCCACCTCCCTGGTCCGGCGCTCGGCACGCCCGGAGCCCGGCACCGGTTCGTCACCCCCGGGGCAGTTGCCGATCGATTCCACCGACCACCGGGAATCTCGGCCCTGGCATGGTCGAGAACTAGCCAGGCTGACCCCGGGGTCGGCCGAATCGGATTGCACTACCATGCCCAAGATCATGGCCAGCACGCCAGCTCCCTCGGAAGCTGACACACGGGGGCTGTCTCGGGGCGACGACAAGTCGACAGGGCCAGATGCTTTGGATCGGCCCACCGGGCCGGAGTCGGCGGGCACTACGGATTCTTCGGGGACTGGCCCCGTCGTCGGCTCCCCCGAACACGGGCCCGACGATTCCGATGTCCTCGTGACCGACCGTCCTTGGTCGTGGCGGAGGATCGGGCCGGCCGCCGCCTCCATCGCCGTCTACCTCGCGTTGTCGGTGGCCATCTTCTGGCACATTTGGAGCGCCGACCCCACAGCGGTGTCCCAAACCGGCGGGGATCAGTTCGGCACCATGTGGTTCCTCCAGTGGTTCCCCTTCGCCATCCTCCACGGCCACAGCCCGTTCTTCAGCAACTTCGCCAACTATCCGTACGGCGTGAACCTGCTCACCAACACCAGCGTGCCGCTGCTCGGGGTAGTGGCCAGTCCCATCACCCTCATCTGGGGATCCATCGCGTCGTTCAATGTCCTGATCACCTTGGCCCTACCCGCCTCGGCCACCGCGGGCTACTTCTTCGCTCTCCGCTGGGTCGCCTGGCGGCCCGCCGCCTTCGTCGCCGGACTGCTGTACGGGTTCTCCCCCTACGAGATCGCCCAGAGTTCGGGGCACCTGAACCTCACATTTGTCGTGTTCACCCCCCTCATCCTTCTGGTCGTCCACGAGCTGTTGGTCCGACAGCATGGCTCTCCCCGGCGGTGGGGCATCGTCCTCGGGCTGTTGGGCGCGGGGCAGTTCTTCATCTCGAGCGAGCTGCTGGCTTCCACCGTGATCATCGGCACCATCTGTGCTGTGGTCGGAGCGATTGCCGGCTACCGGTCGGTGCAGTCCCACCTGCGGTATGCGGCCGCGGGGTTGGCGTGGGCTGCCGGAACCACGGCGGTGCTGCTGGTCTACCCGGCCTGGTTTGCAGTGCGCGGCCCGGGTCATATCAGTGGTCCGATCCAGCTGGTGCCTCAGGGCTACCGGGCCGACCTCCTCGGACCGGTGATCCCCGACTCGCTGTTGCGGATCGCTCCGTCCCATCTCGCCCAGATCGCCGACAAGTTCTCCAACAGCCCCACGGAGAACGGTTCGTATCTCGGCATCACGCTGCTGCTGGTGCTGGCCGTGGGCACCGTCGTGCTCTGGCGACGATCGGTCGTGGTCCGCGTGACGGCGATCGCCGGGGCGGCAGCCTTCGTCCTCTCACTGGGCGCATCCCTGGTGGTAAAGGCCAATCCTCCCGGATCGGCTACCGGGTTTCCACTGCCGGAATGGATCCTCACGAAGCTTCCTCTGCTCAGCAACACCATCCCCGTCAGGTACTCGCTCTATGTGACGCTGTTCGCCGCGCTTCTGCTCGCCGTGATCCTGGACCAGCTCCGCGCCGCCCTGGCCGAGCGCCGGCCACCAGCCCACTCGAGTAGCCAGCGGACCGCCCCGGACCGACGGATCATGGCCACCGTGGTCCCTCTGCTTATCTCCGTAGTCGTCCTGGTCCCGCTCGTCCCGGTGGAACCGTTCACCGCCATCGGCCCGGTCGGTACTCCGGCCTACTTCACGTCGCCTGCGCTGCAGCAGGTCCCTTCTGGCTCGGTGGCCGTTGTCTATCCCTACCCGACGTCCAAGGTTCCCAATGCCCAGGCGTGGCAAGCGGCGTCCCGCATGCGCTTCCGCATGCCGGGAGGCTATTTCCTCGTCTCCCAGGGCCCCGACAACAAGATCGCGTTCAGCCCGACGTTGGCGTACACCCGGACAACGTTGACCGCGCAGGTGTTGAGCCAGCTGGTCGAAGGAGCACCTCCTCCGGAGAGCCCGGCCCTGCGGTCCGTCCTCTTGGCTGAGTTCCGTGCCTGGCACGTCCGCACGGTGATCGCCTTCCCAACATTGGCTGCCAACCCTGCACAGTCCGTCCAGTTCCTCACCTGGTTGCTCGGTGCGCCCCCCAAGGTGCAGCCCGGCGCAGCCCGTGTCTGGTACGGAATCCGCTGACCGGGCAGATGCCCGGATCGCCGGATCGAATCCCCGGCACGCACGCCCAAGGCTGAGCGCTGACTCGTCTGGCGTGACGCATTCCGGTACGAACCGATGCGCACCGGCTGGCTGAAGAAGGTCCCGAGACGCCTGAGATCCTGCAGGCCGCCTACACGCTCACTGACCGAGATCCCCGCCAGGTGGCTTCTGGCGGAGTTCCGGTATCTGGCGTCGCCCGACCCAGACCGGGTGCTGCGCGTGGGCCAGCATGGCCGTGTCGCCACTGCTGTTGCCGTAGGCATACTCGAGACGGCAGGGTCCGTTGATCCAATCCGCGATGAGGTCGACCTTGGCGTCGCCCCGAACATTCGGGCCGACGAGCCCTCCAGTGAGAATATCGCTGGCCGGGTCGACTTCCCATCTGGTAGCGATCACTTCGTGGACCTCAAGAGCTGCCGCGACCAACCGCACGTAGGCCTCGAATGAGGCGCTGACGAACATGACTCGGTGGCCCTCGGCCTGGTGCCAACGAAGGCGGGCCGCCGTGTCGCCCCGAATCAGGGATCGCTGTATGACTCCGGCCGTCTCTGCGGCAGCCGCCTCTGCGTGCCCGCGATCGAGCCCTCGGAGAACGTCAAGGCAGATCATCTTCTTGGCACGATCGCGGGCTTCTCCTCCTCCAGCGTCCTTGTCGTCCAAGCGGTGTGCCTTGCCTTGGTCGAGTCTGTCGTGCAGTTTGTGTGCTTTGGCGACTAAGAGTGCTGCAACGCCGGCCACTTCCACTTCGATCGACCGTCTGTCAGCGGGATCGAGCGACGTAACGACCATTGGGGAGTGATCAACAAGCACGGCTTCCAAGCCCGGAATTTGGCGAGCCGCTCTCTTCCCGTGGGGTCCGAGCCGTGCGCCGCGTCGGCCAGTGCTCGATGCCGCACCCTCTGGGACGATCAGGTCAACAGGCATCACTTCGGGTTTGCCTTCAACGTTGACTTCAACGATCCAGATCCCGGGTTCGATATGCCCGCCGGGCTGTGTCTTGAGGGTGAATCCGGCGCCTTCCATGGTTGGTTCGAGTTCGGGATCATCCCCGAGAAGGGATGGGTCGATCGCCAGGTCGCCATCAGTTGTGTAAGGAGCAATGGACATGTCACTCGCCCCGGTCCGCAGGTAGATGGCTTGTGCCCCCGCCACGATGATTGCGGATCCGTGAGCCCGCAACGCAAACAACGCATTGAGGAGAACGCGCCGAGCCTCGACGTACAGAGGATCGAGTCCGCCGACGCCACCACGTGAATCGGTCACTGGTCACGCTCCGTACGGTCAAGGGTCTCCAATGACGGAACTCGCCAGCGAGACTCGTCCTCTTCCATCCACGAGAGGAGTGCTTCGCCTTCCGACGGCATGCGTCCATTCCCGGTCAGACAATCGATTGCAATCTGTGCAGCCGCGACGTACGTCACACCGTCGTCGGTGGTTGTCCGTTCCCAAACAACGGGATCGAACGGACGCAGGAGAACGACGTTGCTTCCACGATCGGCCGGAAGTAAACCGAGCTGTGTGGAAACAGAGTCCACGTCGGCGCAGTATGCAATCAGCAATGCAGGGCCAGCAACGGGCGCCAGGCGGACAGCAGCAAATGAGCCCGTCACGGCGACAGCCGAAGAAATCGACGACTGAGCGAACTCTTCCAGGATGCTCTTTGGTCCATTCGACGCAACAAATGTTGAGGCGACGTTCGCCTTGAGAACGTCGTAGCCCTCTACCCACCTGCGAGTCAGGCCGGGCACGTCGACGGAGCTGACCTGGCCGCGGCGCTCGCGCTCGATGAGCGCTTCACTATCGAGCGCTTCCAGAAGGCGTGAGGCGTACCCAGGGGCGAGTTGTGTCGCAGCGGCAACCTGGCTCACGTTGTACGGAGGAGCGACATCGAGAAGAAAGCGAACGAGTCGCCCCGCCTTGGGCCCCCTGACCCGTGCCTTGCCCCGATCCATCGGTGCGGGATCCCGACTCGCACCCTTGGAGATGATGAACAGCGGTGGGTACTGGAGGCTGATCCGAACGTTGCCTGTCAGGTCCAAGTAGTTGATGTCGTCGGCGGCGAGGACATCACGGGTTCGGGTACTGAGCCAGGGAGCGACGACGAGAACGGGCGTATTCGGATTCAGTTGGCGGTATCGGCGGGCTGTTCCTGAGAAGAGACGCTCGGCGTCTCGTGGTGTGAGCACGCGTTTTGCCTCGACCATGAGGCTGACGCCCCCCTGCCCCTGCGGTCCCTGGATTTCGAGGAGAGCGTCGATCTGAGTGGGCGGACGGGTGGGATCTTGCCCTGCCACAGCCCTGTTGCCCGCTTCGACCTTCCATGAGGCCGGTAACGTCGACCGGAGCTGGGAGACGGCGGCCTCCAGGAGGTTGTTTTCCTCTGAGATGAGATTTGCTGTCATGACAACACCTAGTGTAGCAGAGCAAGATTCTCTCTACAATGAACTTTGCTGTCATGGAGAAACTGGCAGTTAGAGGAAATATTACCTTTTCCCAGCCTACCCTGCACCCCAGCACGTCTCGTGGGCTGCTGCCCTGGGGACCAAGGCGGACCTCGCGGCGCCGGCTGAAGTCCAGGGGATATCCGTCCAGACAGGCTAAGTGTGCGCCGGATGCCACCGGGCGGGGGATCCTCAAGGTGGTCCCATAACTGGCAACGGGGGGTGGTCCCATGTCACTGGCAAAACCAGCGACTAGTGGTCTGTCGCTCAAATGCCTTGGCGGGTGGACAAGGCGCCCAGATCGCAGACTTGGCGCTGGTCCTGAGCAAACCTCCGGGCGACGATATGTGAGCGTCCTAGCCCGCTTGCCCAGGGTCGCGCCCGATCGGTGTCGTGCGGTGCTACGATATGTAATACCGTACTATGGAGGTCGAGATGCCAACAATCACTCTGAGGATTGACGAGCAGAAGCGGAGTGAGCTCGAGGCGCTCGCCCGAGGTCGCGGCGAGACGCTCAGCGATCTCATCCGGGCAGCGATCGACGACGTCGTGCTCGGTCGGGAAGAGGATCGAAGTCCGATCAGGACTGGCCCTCCAAGTCTCACGCTCGTCGAACGAAGCCTGCTCGCCGCGCAACACCGGATGATGGCGAGGATGGAGGGCGCCGACTACGAGAGCGAAGACCACCGGAGAATGGCCGGGATCCTCGAGAACGGCTTCAGCGGCGAATACGACACGCTCTTCGCCAACCTCGATCCCGAGCTGTCACGTTCCGAGTGCCGATTGCTCTGGGACCTTCTGGACATGTTTCGCGTGCTCGAGGCCAGTTTCAATCGCCTCGACGACGAGCAGAAGGAGCAGGTGGGTGACCATGCCGAGCACGCACTGTCGTTCCGCGGCTTTGACGGGAACGATGCGCTGGAAGGCCGGCTCGCCCGTTACACGCGATTCCTGGTGGATCAAGGACGCTGGACGGAGCAGGCGAAGGTCCTGGAGCACGACGGGGGGAACTCCCACAGCCCGATGCTCGAGACCTACCAGAGGATGCTGGTCGCGTTCGGCCCGATCTGGTCGAAGCGGACAAGCGACTACTCGAGGGGCAACGAGGACCGGTTCCATCTCGAGCTTGAGGACCTGAAGGCCGTATACGCGGCCTGGCCGTACCCTCGCGGCTCAGGAATACGCCGATGAGTGCACACCCCACAGCCGGTCGGCTCGTCCAAGATGGGGGGCCCCTCGTGATCATGGCAAGCGGGCCACAGGGACAAGGTGGCCATGCTCTCGTGCGCGCTACGGGATCTGTTCACCGGTGACCAATCGACGCAGGGCCTCGAGTTCCTTCCGCAACCGGCGGACCTCGCTGTTGCTGAGACGACCGGTGGACCCTCCGCAGCGCTCTTCGAAGCGGGCGAACCACTGGGCGCAGTTGCGCTCCTCTCGAGATAGGGAACGAGCGCCAGCACGCGCTGTTCCGGCTGGGCGGCCGTCCCCACTCCGGCGCTCTTTGGAAAATGAGGTTCTGCTCATCACGCACCGCCTCCGGGTGACCACTCGACCTGGCTGACGAGCCGACCTCGCCTCAGCAGCTGTTCCACCGGTACGGGACGAGGACGGCGAACCATCCGGCACCTCGGGGACTCCCGGTCTCCATCGCTGGGCTGAACGGCCGCGTCCGATTCGTTGGAGACCTTCAGGAGCCGAGCCGCCTGGGTCGGTGTAGTGACCAGTGGCACTTCGAAACCGCTCGCGGTAACGAGGACGAGTCGCGCCTCGCCGATCGGCGGCAGCTCGTCTCCTGCTGAGTTGTCGGATCTTTCGGCGACTCGAAGTCGGCCCTCTCCGGAATCCCCAGCCGGTGTCAGTGCTCCCGGGGGGAGCCCCCCACTTGACACTCGGCCGGCACTTCGCTCTACGGCTGACGATGATCGGGACATCTGGTCTCCCCTGTTCCTGACAGGGGCCTCGTGCACCCGTCCCGTCCCATCGTCCAGACGGACGTCACCCTCAACGTCACCCCGGCGAGATTGGACCCTGAACAGGAGAAACGCAGGATCGGCGAACGTCACCCTCAGCGAACTGACGCGGTTCCC
>JADGOF010000065.1 GCA_017883105.1 Acidimicrobiales bacterium | reverse complement strand
TCCCGGTCGGTCGGTGATCGGCATCCAGGGGGTGATGGCCATGATCGTCTTCGGACGCGCCCCCCAGTCCCTTCGGGAATCGGCGGCCCTGGCACTGGTCGTCTTCATCGGCGGCACGGCGCAGACCACGATGCAGCTCCTGATCCGGTTACCGGTGGGGCTTCGCACCCAGCGCAGTGCCATCGGGGATGTCTTCACCCAGTTGGCCGGCCTGGCCCGCCACGGGCCGGGGCAGTGGAGCACCTCGGTGGCCCGGTCCCTCGACAACGCCTTGGCCACCCTGGACTCAGCCGCGCTGTTCGGCCGCACGGACATCCAGGCTCTGCGCAGCATGGCCGACGAGGCCCGCCGCATGCGGCTCGAGCTCATCGCCATCGACGGGCTCCTCCGGCGCCTTCCCGACCGGCACGGGACAGCCCGCTCCATCGAAAGGGCGCGTGAGCAACTGGGGCTGGTGATGGAGGAGGTCGCCGAGGCGCTCACCGCTTTCGGTTCCCCGGGACCGCCCGCGGCCGGAGACCGGCCCCCCGTCTGGCCGGATTCCACTGCCACCCTTGAGGTCTTTGACGCGGCGGAGGCGGGAGCGGCGGGAGCTGGGGACCTCGCTCCGGCCGTGGTGCGTCATTTCCGAGCGCTGGCCGGTCAGCTGCGCGCCACCACCCGGTTGGTGGCCCAGGCCACGGACGTCCGGTTCGGTTCCCTGCTGGCCGCGACCCCATCGGTCCCCCGTCCCATGACCTCCGAACTCCGCACGGCCTGGGGCCTGTTGGCGGAGAACCTGACATCTGCCTCACCGGCCTTCCGCCACGCCGTCCGCCTGGCCGTCGTCGTACCCGCCCTCGGTATTGCCGCGCAGCATGCCGGCCTGTCCCGTTCGTACTGGGTCCCGTTGAGCGCGGCGGTGGTGCTCCGGCCCGAATACGTGGCCACGTTGACCCGAGGACTGGCCCGGATGGGGGGCACCATCGTCGGTGTCGGGATGATCGGGGCCGTCATCGGAGGTCTCCACCCCGGCATGGCCGCCACGGTGGCGCTGGCGGCCCTGACCGGATGGGGAGCCTTCAGCTTCTACCAGTCGAGCTACGGAATCGGCGTGGCGTTCCTCACTGGGCTGGTGCTGTTACTGGTCACCGTGGGTCAGCCAGGTTCGCTGGCCACCACCGGGTATCGGCTGCTCGACTCGGTCATCGGTGGGTCGGTGGCCCTGGTCGCCTACCTGTCGTGGCCGACCTGGTCGAGAGAGGAGGCACAGCAGTTGCTCACCCGTCTGGTGGCCTCCCAGCGTCGCTATGTGGCCGCGGTATTGGAAGGGTTCACCGCCGCCGGACCGGCCAGCTCCGAGGACCTCCGGGGCGCTCGGACGCACTGCCACAGGCTCGCTTACGCAGATGCTCAGTCGGCGGTGGGACGCTCCCTGGCCGAGCCACGGGCCAGGAGGATCGACCCCGAGGTGAGCCGGGGAATCCTGGCTGCGCTCCGCCGGCTCATCCGGGCGGCCCACAGCCTCCGGACCGAGATGATCGAGGGTGCCGACATCCAAGGGATGGAGCATTTCGCGGATGCGGTGGACGACTCCCTTTCCGCCGTGGAGGACGGCATGACAGGCGCCATGAGCGTTGTCCGGCTTCCGCCCCTCCGATCGATCTTCCACCGGATCGACCAGACTGGAGCCGGATCGTCGGTTCCGCTACCGGTGCTGATCCAGCTCGACGAGGTGGTCAACGCCATCGACACGGTCGCCGAGTTGATGGGCGCTTCCGATCCCGACCCACCGTCCTGAGCCCTTCCCTCCTGCACCGGGCGACGGAACAGCGCGGATCCGTCGATCGTCTCAGTCGAACTCGGCGAGATCGGGAAGGCGGCGCTCGACCAGCGCCTCGGCCCGGACCATCAGCTGCTTGGCGTAGGAGTCGTGGGTGAGGATCAGGAATGTCTCGGTCCGAATGGCATCCACTACGATGTCCGCGACGTCCGCGGGATCCAGTCCCTTGGACACCGCGTCGTCGAGATAGCCCGTCACGAACTTCTGGTCGTCGGTGAACTCGGTGGCCAGATGGTCGGGACGGTTCCGGTCGGAGGAGACAATGTTGGTCTTGATGATGCCGGGGCACAGCGCCGACGCCCTGATCTTGGAACCGGATGCCTGCAGGTCGTTGGCCAGCGACTCGGTCGCGGCGAAGGCCGCGAACTTCGAGATGCCATACGGGGCGCCGAACGGCGCTCCGAACAGGCCGGCCACCGAGGCGGTGTTGACCACGTGACCTTCGGAGTCCTGGGCGATCATCCGGGGTACGAAGGCACGAATCCCGTGCAGGATTCCCCACAGATTCGCACCGAACGCGAACTCGAAGTCCTTGTCCGGCCTGTCCCAGATCACTCCGCCGACGAACACCCCGGCGTTGTTACACAGCACGTCGACCCGCCCCCACCGGTTGAACACGGCGTCCGCCAGGGCGTCAACGGCCTGGGCGTCGGCCACATCGCACCGGTGGGTCATGACTTCGTCGGCCGACGACACGGATGCCACCAGGCCGCCCGACTCAGCCAGGGCTGCATCGTCGATGTCGACCAGGGCTACCCGCATGCCCTCGCGCGCGAAACGGAGGGCGAGGGCACGACCGATGCCGCTCCCTGCCCCGGTGACCACTGCGGTCTTTCCTCGAAACTCCTGCACTGTGCTGTCCTCTCCATGTTGGTGGGTCGCTTCGACCCGTCAGTCCGATCGCCCCACATGATCGGCGAGAAAGCTTCCGATGGCGGCGACGCTCTGCTCGGACTCCGGAATCAACGGACCGGGGAAGGCCTGGAAAACGTGGACCATCTCCGGCCATACCGTCAAGGTGGCCTCTCCCCCCGCAGCGGCGACCCGCTCGGCCAGATGGATGGCATCGTCGATGAGCACCTCGTGCTCGCCGACTTCGATGAAGAGCGGGGGCAGGCCGGACAGGTCCTCGGCGAAGAGTGGCGAGGCCAACTCTGCACGCGGATCCGTGGCTCCGAGATACGCCTGGGCCATCAGATCCAGGCCTGCCTTGGTGACCATCGGGTCCTTTGCGGCCAACCGTTGATAGGCACCAGAGGTCTGGGTGAGATCGACCCACGGGGAGAGGCAGACGGCGGCTGCCGGGAGGGGCGACCCCGTGGCACGCAGGGCAAGGAGCGAGGCCACGGTCAGACCTCCACCGGCCGAGTCGCCGGCAATGGCCATGCGTTCGGGCGGGATGCCGAGGGCGAGGAGGTCGCCGTAAGCGGCGGCGGCATCGTCGACCGCGGCGGGGAACGGATGCTCGGGAGCCAGGCGGTAGTCCAGGGTGACCACCGGGCATCCGGCGGCGACGGCCAGACGGCTGGCGAGATTGCGATGGCTGTCGAGTGATCCGGTGCAGTACCCGCCGCCGTGGAGGTAGAGCACCACTGCATCTATCGCGACCGACGCGGGTGTCAACCACTCACCTCGACACCCGCCGAGCATCACCGGCTCGATGGCCACTCCGTCGGGCGGGAGTGACGACCGGGCGAGGTCGGCCATCGCCTCCCTTTGCTCTCCGATGGTACCGGTGGTGACGCCGCTGTCACCGAGAAACGCCCGGATCACCTCGACTCCCGGGTGGGTCATCACTCAGCCTCGTTCGGTCCCACTGGTCCCCCGCTCCCCTTTTTTTCCCGATCGGCCTTCACCGAACGTATCGCCGAACCCTATCGGCGAGCCGTGGTGGGATGGGGCTCCTCGACCCGCCCGATGGAGCAGGAGCTCGAGCCCATCAGCAGCCACACCTTGCCGAATATCACTGTCCGTGGGATAATAGCTACTGATCGTGATTTTGACGCAGAGCAAATCCATAGCGAGGGGCGCAGGGCATGGGGCAACGATGGCTACGGCGGTTCAGTGCAGCCGGGATCGGGTTGATCTCGCTGGTGGCGGGCGGGTTGATCACCACCCCGGCATCCGCATCCACCCTTTCACGCAGCGGCCACGTGGTCGGATCAGCGGTTTCGGACAACTTCTGGCTGGCCACCCCGAGCGGATCGATCATGGACTATGGGGTCCCCTCCTACGGCTCTCCCTCCGGTCCGCTCAATCGGCCCATCGTCAGTGCCGTCACCACCAGCGACCAGAGGGGCTACTGGATGGTGGCCTCCGACGGGGGGATCTTCTCCTACGGCGATTCCCACTTCTACGGGTCGACCGGCAACATCCAGCTCAACCGTCCCATCGTGGGCCTCGCCGCCACGCCCGACCAACGTGGGTACTGGATGGTGGCCTCCGACGGGGGGATCTTCTCCTACGGCGATGCCACCTTCCACGGGTCGACCGGATCGCTCGTGCTCAATCAGCCGATAGTGGGGATGGCCCCGACGCCCGACGGCAAGGGGTACTGGCTGGTGGCCTCCGACGGGGGGATCTTCTCCTTCGGCGATGCCACCTTCTATGGATCCACCGGCAACCTGAGGCTGCAACAGCCGATCGTCGCTATGACCTCGACGCCCGACGGCCGAGGGTACTGGATGGTGGCCTCCGACGGCGGGGTCTTCTCCTTCGGCGATGGCACCTTCCACGGGTCGGCAGCCGGCACCACCGGCGAACCGGTCCAGAAGCTGGTCAGAACCGGTTCGGGACGTGGGTACTGGATCGTCCAGCAGAACGGCAACGCCAACGCCTACGGTGACGCAACCTCGCAGTCCCCCCCGACGATGGCCCTGCTCCTCGCCCCGACCACCCCCGGTGACAAGGCCGTTCTGTTCGCCTTCCGGCAGCTCGGAAAGCCCTACATCTGGGGCGGTAACGGCCCGGTGGGCTACGACTGTTCGGGACTTACGTTGGCCTCGTGGATCCATGGCGCCGGTCTGGGGTTCGCACGAGTGGCCAACGACCAGTACCACACCACGGGAGTTCCGGTTTCGATGACCGATCTGCAAGCCGGCGATCTGGTCTTTTGGGGACACAGCCAGACCGACTGGACCCAGGTGTACCACACAGCCCTCTACGTGGGCGGCAACCGCATCGTCGAATCGACCGGCAACCACGTCCAGCTCAACGCGCTCGGCCAGTGGGGAACCGGCGACCTGATGCCCAACGGCCGGAGGCCCTGAGTCGGCTCCCCCGTCGCCCGGCGATCCGGGCCGACGGTCGGGACGGGCTTTCAGCGCCAGCTCCCGGTCAGACCACGAAGGCGCACCCGTCCCACGAGGCCACGGGGTGCCTGCGACGCCATCCCTCCATGGAGAGCCGGAGCTCGTGGGGCCGGATCGCCCGGGGAAGGCATGCGTGGACCAGAATCCCGTCGACGATGAACAGGTCGTAGGGATCGAGCGAGGGAGGCGGCTTGGTGGTGGCCTCGAGGAAGGTCACACCCCGGCATCCCCGGTTGTGTCGGCACCGGACGTACAGCGATCCTCCATGCTCTCCGACGTGGGAGCGCAGCTCGGGCGACGCCGTGACCAACACACTGCAATCTTAGGTCCTCGCTCCCTCTGACGTTCAGCCAGGTGCGTGTCGTTACGCAACCTCCATCACCCCTGGCCAACCCCGTCTCACCCCTGCACGGGGCAGCGTGCAGGGGGCTCGCCATCCTCCCCTCCGCGAGCTCCCGGGCCACCGTCAGCACTCCTTGGTCCACGCCGACCTCCCGTATCTTGATGATCGCCTGCCCCACGACATCCCGACTCCCGACCCGCCCGGTCCGGGGGCGGGAAGAGCCGGTTCGTCGAGAAGATGGGATTGTTGATGGCCATGACCATCCCTTCAGTGAGATTTGGCATCCTCGGTGCGGCGCGGATCGCCCCCGCCGCACTCCTCCGTCCGGCAACGGCCAGCCCGGAGGCATCGGTGGAGGTGGTGGCCGCCCGCGACTGCGAACGGGCCGGCATCTACGCCCGGCGCCACCACATCCCGCGGGTTGCCGACAGCTATGAGGCCGTCGTGTCGGACCCGGACATCGACGCCGTGTACATCCCCTTGCCCAACAGCCTCCACGCCGAGTGGACGCTGGCCGCGCTGGCCGCCGGCAAGCACGTGCTGTGCGAGAAGCCGTTCACGTCCAACGCGGCAGAGGCGACAACTGTGGCTGCCGCCGCCGGTCGGGCAGGCGAGGAGTCGGGCCTGGTGGTGGTCGAGGCCTTCCACTACCGGTACCATCCGCTGGCCCGTCGCATGTGCGAGATCGTGGACAGCGGTGAGCTCGGACCCATCCGCCACATCGAGACCTGGCTGTCAGCCCCGATCCCCAACAAGTCCGACATCCGGTATCAACACCGCCTGGCAGGCGGCGCCATGATGGACATGGGGTGCTATGTGGTGAACATGGCCCGCATGTTGGGCGGCGAGCAACCCACGGTCCTCTCGGCATCCGCCAGGCTCCAGAGCCCCGACGTAGACCGGGCCATGCATGCCGAGCTGCAGTTCCCGAGCGGCCACACCGCCTCGGTGCACTGTTCGCTCTGGTCCACCTCGGTGCTCCACTTGTCCGCCCGGGTGATCGGCGACGGCGGGGAACTGCGGGTCTTCAATCCCATCGCGCCACAATTCGTCAGCTGGTTGACCGTACGGTCAGGTGGGACCCGCCGGACGGAGATTCCGGCCCGGCGGCCCACCTACGCCTATCAACTCGACGCATTCTGCGATGCCGTCCTCCGGGGCCGGCCGGCCCTCACCACCCCGGACGACGCGGTCGCCAACATGACGGTCATCGATGCCGTGTACCGTGCAGCCAACATGCGCCCCAGAGGAGCGTGACCCCATCCCTGAAGGAGTCGGCACAATGAGTACTTTCCCCTACCACGACCGGTTCACCGTGCACCGCCGATTCCCCGAGCAGGGGACCCCGCGGTCCGACATCCTCGAGGAGCTCCGGACCATGGCCACCGAGGAGGACGCGGACTGGGAGTCGGGCAAGTGCTCGGGCACCATGTACTGCGGCGACCACGACCACTACGGATTCATGAACGAGGCATTCGGCCTGTTCGCCCATGTCAACGTGTTGCAGCGGGACATGTGTCCGAGCGCCACCAAGTTCGAAGCCGAGATCATCGCCATGACCCTCGACCTCCTACACGCCGAGGCGGTCACCAGCAGCGAACCGGTCGGACTGGTGGCCACCGGCGGTACCGGGAGCATCTGCCACGCCATGCTCGCCTACCGTGAGTACGGGGCCAAGGAGCGCGGTATCAGCCGTCCCAACGTGATCAAGCCCGAAACCGCCCATCCCGCCTTCGACAAGGCGTGCCATCTCTTCGGGATCGACCTGCGCGTTGCGCCCATCGACCCGGTCACCACCCAGGTCGACACCGAATGGGTCGACCAGCACATCGACGACAACACCGTGGCCCTCATCGGTTCGGCCTGCAACTACGGCTACGGCACCATCGACCCGATCGGACGGTTGTCCGAGATCGCGTTGGCCGCCGGGGTTGGTCTCCACGTGGACGCCTGCCTCGGCGGGTTCATCCTTCCCTTCGGGCAGGAGCTCGGCTACGACGTGCCGGTCTTCGACTACCGGCACCCCGGGGTGACCTCGATCTCGGCGGACACCCACAAGTACGGCTATGCCTTCAAGGGCACATCGGTGCTCACCTTCCGCGACAAGGCCGTCCGCAACGCCCAGTACTTCTTTCTCACCGATTGGAGCGGGGGCAAGTACTGCTCCCCCGGCATGGAGGGTTCCCGTTCGGGTGGGCTCATCGCCGCCACCTGGGCCGCCATGATCCAGCTGGGTCGGGAGGGGTACCGGCACTATGCCAAGGCCATCTTCGAGACGTCGGCCGCCATGCAGCGGTCGGTGCTCTCCCATCCCGAGCTCCGCATCCTGGGCAGCCCGACGTTCCTGTTTAGTTTCACCTCCGACGCGTTCGACATCTACCACGTGAACGACTTCATGCGTGAGCGAGGGTGGCGGTTCAACGGCCAGCAGTACCCGAACGCGCTGCACATGGCGGTCACCCGGCCCCAAACCAAAGAAGGGGTCGCCGATGCCTTTGACGCCGACCTTACCGAGGCGGTCGCCTACGCCACCGGACATGCCGGCGAGGCGCCGAAGTCGGCGGCCATCTACGGTGGCGTGGCCGGTGGGATGACCGACGAGGCCGACGACTTCATCAAGATGGTGATGGGCGACATGATGGACACCCAGCAGGCCATCCCCGCCGACGCCTGACCCCTCCCGGACGCGACCCGCGGTGAACGATCCGAGCAGCATCGGCCGCGAGGAGCAGTACGTCCTCGCCGTCGACCTGGGGACCGGCGGCCCGAAGGTCGGGCTGGTCTCGATGACCGGTGTCATCGCCTGGAAGGAGCACCTACCGGTTGCCACCCACCACACTCCGGGCGGTGCCGCCACCCAGGACGCCGAGGAGTGGTGGCAGCTGGTGCTCAGCGGGGCCAGGCGGGCCATCGATTCGGGCGTCGTGGCGCCGGACAGGATCGCCGCCGTATCGTGCACGGGCCAGTGGGCCAGCACGGTGCCCGTCGACGCGGCTGGACGGCCGACGGGAGCGTGCCTCCTGTGGTCCGATACCCGAGGTGGCCCGCTCACCCGGCGGGCCGTCGGCGGGCCGGTCAGCGGGTACTCGCCGGCTGCTCTGATCCAGTGGATCCGGCACAGTGGCGGGGCACCCTCCACATCAGGGGCCGATCCGATCGGCCACATCCTCTTCGTCGAGCGCTGCCTGCCCGACGTGGCCCGGGCCACCCGTTGGTATCTCGAGCCGGTCGACTACCTCTCGATGCGGTTTACGGGGATCGCTGCCGCCTCACCGGCATCCATGGCCGGGGCATGGCTCACCGACAACCGGACTCCCGAGCGGCTGGGCTACGACCCGGTGCTGGTCCGACGATCCGGCGTGCCGGTCGCCAAACTGCCGCGCCTCGTCGCCACGGGCAGCACGGTGGGCACGGTGTCGCCGGAGGTTGCCCATGATCTGGGTCTCGGCGGCGGCGTGCCGGTGGTCACCGGAACGCCCGATCTCCACTCGGCCGCCGCCGGATCCGGCCATGTCCTCGCCTATCAGGCCCACGTGGCCATCTCGACCACCAGCTGGATCAGCTGCCCCTTCCCCAAGAAGAAGACCGATCCGATCCACCAGATGGCCACCGTCCCCGGCTTCATCCCCGGGCTCAATCTGGTGGCCAACAAC
>JADGOF010000064.1 GCA_017883105.1 Acidimicrobiales bacterium | reverse complement strand
GATGTCGATGTAGAGGATCGTCAGCACGAACCGTGCTGTACCAGTGATGGAGGTAGGTCCTCCGGGGTCGCCGTGCAGGCGCAGGCCCGTAGGTCGCTGTTCCGGTCAGCCGGTAGATGCCGAGGCACTGAGCCACTCATAGGTGAACAAGCTGGCCCAGTTGCGATCGGGCAGTACACAGTGAACGTGGGAACCATCCGAGATCGCCTTTCCCGCCGCACAGCCAGTGCGGTGGCGGGCACGCCCGCTATCGGCTGATGGTCTCGGAATGGGACGGAGGGTTCGTAGTAGTCCGAGGACGGGAAAACCGTCTACATGGCGAGAAGGGACGCCAGTTGCTCCAGCCGGGAACTCCCAGCTAGGGCTGGAGCGTCACACCAATCCGAGAGTTGCCGGAACCATGTAGAGACCGAAGCCGATGACGAGCATGCTGAGCGCCATCACCGTCCAGCGGTACGGGCCGTGCATGTGCATGGAAGAAGGCAGTGCATGGGCTTCGAGAGCCAACCAGAGCCCGAGAACGATCGGCAGGAGGAGTGCATTGATCACCATGACGTCGACGACCAGGCTGACCAAGTTTACGTGAAGGAGCACGACGGCTGCTTCGAGAACGTGGGCGAGAACGTAGGTCACGTAGAAGTTGACATTTCGGCGGTTGGGCCGCGCGTTGAGCGTATGGCTCCAACCGAAGACTTCGGAGATCCCCCAGGCACCGGCTATCGAGGCGACAAGAGCGGCAACCATTGCCGCGCCGAACATGCTCACTCCGAGCAAGGCCTTCGCACCCGTCGCGTTGATAAACGGCTGGAGCGCCTTCGACATCTCTCCAACGGTGTTGAGGGCCGTGCCAGGGTGCGCACGTCCGGCCGTGGCGGCGAAGACGAGCACCATGGTGATCCTGATCAGCTGGGTAAGCAACGCTCCGATCGCCGTATCCCGCCGTTCGCTACGGATGTCCACGGTGCGCAGGCCCTTGTCGATCACTGCTCCCTGCTGGTAGAAGATCATCCACGGCATGATCACTGCCCCGACGTTGGCCGCGAGCAGCAGAACGAAGGAGCTGTTTTGAAGCGGGAGCCGTTCGAGCTCTTGGCCGATTGAATGAAGGTTGGGGTAAGCCATGACAAGCGCCGGGATGAACGCGAGTTCCCCGAGCCCGAGCGCGATCCCGAAGCGCTCGGCACGGCGATAGCTGCCCGTTACGCCGTCTATTTCACGGCTTGCCACGCAACGATCCCGCCCAGAACCAGAAGGATCCCTGCAGTCACGAAGCGAAGCGTTCGCATATTGACGTAGCGCAGGAGTCCCTGACCCCCGATCACCGCCAGCGCGGCCACCGACCACAGTGCCAACACGGCACCTATCCCGACCGACAATGCAGAGTGGTAGTGAGCCGCCAAGTTCGCCGTCAGTATCTGGGTCAGATCACCCCACTCGGCGAGGAAGATGATGATGAAGGCCGTCGTCGTGACTTTTCGACCGGCTCCGGCTTCCTTCTCGATCAGCGCCTCTTCGTCGCGCTCCTTGAATCCTTCGAGAACGGCCAGGGCAGCGCCTCCGAAGAACATGAATGCCACAATCCCTTCGACCACGCGGTGCGGCAATAGTCGGAAGAGGGCGACGCCGATTGTCGTGGCAATCACCACGTGCACGACGAATGCCCCTGCAGCACCGAGCCACACGGATGCCGGCCTACCATGAGTCGACATAACGAGCGATGCGAACATTGTCTTGTCTGGGAGCTCCCCGATGAAGATGATGGGGAACACGGCGGCAATGATTGCCAGGTCCACTGAGGCCTCTCTCGACGATTCGCAAGATCTAGTTCGTTCCGACCTCATCATGGTCGATGTGAATCCCTCGCCCGGCAGTGTATGCAGTCGTCGAATGATGTTTTGTGACTCAGTGGTGCCGCGCCGCCGTATCCGCGACTGGGCATTGGGGACTTGCGAACCTTGGCGCTGCCTCAGAGAGAACCCCTCGCGACTTCAGGTCGAGCCAGAACATCTCATTCGGCAAGTCAGTCAGGCCTCTTCTCCGCACCGGATCGACTCATTCGGGGAACCGGGCACCTCGAAACGGGTGGATCTCAGTACGTGGGCTTCGGGTCATTGCTCAGGACCGCCGCTCCGCTCGAGTCCGTCACCCGGATCTCGTAGATCGAAGCAAACTGCGCAGCGCACGCCATGGTTGCCTCCACGGGAGCCGAACTTGTAGTCCGGTAGCTCCCGGCAGTCCACCAGCGCCCATGCGAATTGTCCATCGAAACGGTGTAAGTCTGCCCAGGCATGAGTCCCTGCTCGTGAATGGTCAGCGACGTGCCCCACGGCTTCTCCACAAGGATTGCCGTTGCTGTGACCCCTCGCGCACCCTGCAGGGCGACGGTCTTGGTTGGTGGCTCGGAGTGATTCATCCCCGCAGTCACCATCACGGCGGCGATCACGACCGCAGCGATCGATCCACAGGCGAGCGCGACCCTCCCGATGTTGCTGCCACGGTCGACAACGTCATCGTCGGCGTGGAGATCCGTAAGTACGGCCTGGGCAAGGTGCGGAGGTACGACAGTGGCAGGCGCAAGAGTCGCTCCCTTGGCCAACTTGTCGAGCGCGCCAACGGTCGACCTGAGCTCGGCGCTCGTGGCGCGACACTCCTCGCAGGTAGCGAGATGAACCGCAAGCTCGGCGTGTTCGGCTTCATCCAGACGGCCAAGTGCATCCATCGCCAGCTGGCCATTCCTCGAGTTGCACGTGGACTCCTTCACTGCCCCCATCCTTCCTCGTTGAGCAAGATCCGCAGGGACCTGAGCGCGTAGAACGCCCGGCTTCGAACAGTGCCCTCGGGGATCTCCAGGAGTGCGGAGACTTCGGGCCCCGAGCGCCCATTGAAGTAGAGCTCCTGGATCACGCGCCGGTGGTCCACGTGCAGTCGCTCAAGGGCGTCCTCGACCTGCCACGAGACGATTGCATCCTCGAGGCCATCCATGGTCACTCCATCTGACTCGTTGTCGAGGGGATCGGTCGCTCTCCGCGCCTGCTGCTGCATCAGGTCGATGATCACATGACGCTCGATCGCATAGAGCCACGTTCGGAGCGAGCCCTTGTTTGGGTCGAAGTTCGTTCGCGAGCGCCAGGCTCGCGCGAATGTCTCTTGGACCGCGTCGTCTCCAAGCTCCTTGGCAAAGAGTGACTGGCGAGCGAAGCCCAACATCTCACCACCCATGGAGACGAAGGCATCACGCAAGACATCCTCGGTGATCACACCGGCGTCGGTGGTGGTGCGAGACTTCCACCTTCGCACGGGCTTGCCAGAGCCGCTGTCGATCACGTTCCCATCTTCCTCCACTCCAGTCGGCGATGCATGTGCAGGGGAGCCTTCGGGTGCCTTGATGACACGGGGCGCTACCGTCTCCGATCGCTCGTCAAGACTGCTAGAAACCGATTCCACCCCCGCCTCCTCCGGGACTCGTTGTCGTCGTGGGTGGCGCCGTAGCTGGGGGTGCCGTAGGCGGAGGTGCCGTAGCCGGGGGAGCGCTGGCCGGTGGGGCTGTCGCCGGCGGAGCGGTGACCGTGGTCGCCTGTGCCTGTGGAGTCGGAGCAGGTGCCATCGTGGCATGGGGCGCCGTGGTCGGTTGAGGAGTGGTCGCGTTCGTCTTCGCAGGTGAAGCAGCCACCGGTGGAGCCGTAGTTGTGGTCCCCTTCACCTGCGGAGCTGTCGTCGTCGAACTCTTCGCTCGAGTTGGGGTTGGAGCTGGTGAGTTCGCGCCGGAGGCAGTGCACGCCCCCAGCAGTAGACCTCCAGCCACCAGGATTGGCAGCGATCGCGCTACGCGCTTCATCGGACCTCCCTCTGGTCCCGGGCGAGATTCGTTCTGCCGAGGACGTTCCACTCGGACCTGACTACTGGCACTGTCTCCAGTTCGTTCACCTGATTCACGAACTGCTCGGAACTTCTACGCGTCCTCAACGTGCAGGACCAGGAACCAGTGGATCTGCCCTCACGGTGCATCACCAGGAGGGGTTCGGCTCACGACTACCAGACGCCGGGAGCAAGTCTCCAGGGCACCGTGGCCCGATAGTCGTCGTAGTCGGCACTCGCCCCGAGAAATCGCTCTTCGGCGAGGGCACGACCGATGTTGCAGCTGCACACGAAGGTCATCACGAGCGCATTTCGCACCGAAATGCTCTGCAGCACGTATCCGAATTGGAGCAGGAAGTACGACGCGTAGATGGGGTGGCGAACGAGGGAGTATGGCCCGCGACGCCGAAGACCTCGGTCAGCCGGCGCGAAGCCGAAGGAGCGGCCGAGCGCGAAGAATGATGCTACGCAAACGGCAAGGCCAGCCAGCTGGAAGCCGAGACCGACGATGATTCCCCAGTGCAGATGTGCGCCGTCAGGCCTGAACATCACTCCACCGAAGGTGCCCCCGAAGGCCAACAGCCAATCACTCAATCGTTGGCTGACGCGTCGCGCCGGGCGTCTCACGATGTAGGCAACGACGATCCACAACTGCTCGGCAAAGAACAGGGCACCGATCAGCGAATGCGTCCGGAGGTAGTGCTGCAGTCCGGCGCGGGCAAAGAGCACGGCACCGCAGGCTCCGACGAGATTGGCTGAGATCCGAAGGACGCGCTCTGTCCGCGTCGATCGAGCCGATTCGGGGAGAGCGTCGCTCTCAGCGACGGGTGCCGGTTGCCCGGCTGCTTGTTCCGGTGTGCGCCTGCTCACTGGTTCAGCGTGGAGACTCGGTTCGCCGGGCGTCATCGTGGCGAATGAGGGGCTCTGAGCTGTGTCTCGTCGGAGAGAGGTGCTGGGGAGCGCTCCGTAACTTCGTGATGAAGCGGCGGGACCGCCGAACGAAGGTGACGCCCGATGACGGCGTCGATACTCAGTCGTCCCGCCCCGAGCCCGACGATGACCAGCGCCATGGCGCCGAGTGCGAGGTTGAACTCGTAGCCCGGTGTCGCAGTCAACGAATTGATGCCGTGCGCCCAGGACACGGTGATCATTGCCATCACCTGATCCCCGAGGAGCGCGAGTCCGGCCAACCGCGACACAAGACCGAGCGCGAGCGCGAGCGCACCGCCGAACTCGATCACCCCGCCAAGGACGGCAAAGAACCCACCAGGGTGGAGGTGGGCGGTGTTCGACATGAACAGCGCCGTGCGGTGGATCCCTGGACCGTTGAATGCACCGAAGAGCTTCCCAGCTCCGTAGTAGATGAAGATCCAGACAAGAGCGATTCGCACGGCCACCACTGCGACATCCGTGCCCAGGGTCGAAGGTTCGGTGCTGAACAGCTTCGAGACCAAAGTCCGAACTCTCCCTCGCGGGCGAGGCCCGGACATGGCAGCCATCAGGAACTCGCCTCGTCGCTTGCGACTGTTTGGAGACGGCGGGATGTCACCCGGCGAGACAGGACGCCGCCGCGAGTGTTGAGCGGGCGGAACGGCCCCCAGAGCTGGGCGAGGAGGACCGACAGGTGTCGAGGCCGTGCTCCGGCCTGTTCCACGACGAGCGGCCGGCCCGGTAGTCCAGTGTCCGTCCGGATTGTCTCCTCGGTCGGGAACACTGCGCAATGGAAGAGCTGGTCCCAGATCGTCAGGGCAAAGCCGAGGTTCACATCCTGGGGGCCGTCCAACTTGTGATGGATGCGGTGGTAGTTCGGGCTGACGAGGATCCTCCCCAATGGGCCGAAGCCGAGGTTCGTGTTGGAGTGCTCGAATGCGACGAAGCCGGCGTAGGCAACGAGCAGTGCGGTCGGCACCGTGCCATTGGCCAGGAGTACGACCCCGGGGACCAAGGCGATGAGATACGAGACGTGGATCAGTGGATGCGTGCGAAAGACGGTGAGCACGCTCATGTCCTCTTGCGAGTGGTGGAGCTCGTGAAAGCGCCAGAGCATCCGAATCCGGTGATTCGCCAGATGCGCCAGCCAGTTGCACCCGTCCATCGCAACGAAGATCAGCGTGATGACGACCCATCGTGGAATGAACTCGAGTCGCGGCACGACAATCCACGGGAGGTCCCGTTGAGCGACTTCGGTGAAGGATAGCGAGAGTGCCACCACCAGAGGCACAACCAGCGTCGCATTCAAGATCGTGTAGAGCGCGTCCTGGCGATAGCCCCGGGCGAAGCGTGATCGGTGTTGCGCTGGTCGCACCCGCTCCACCACGAGGATGCTCGCGAGGATGGCGAAAGTCATCGGGCCGACGACAACCACCCGCAGGAGCGTCGTCGAGGCGGCGAAGCTCCTGCCGCCCCAGTGACTTGACCAGCCGATGACTACGAGGCCGACGGCCGTAGCCACGATGACAAGGGCAGGTAGGTAGATGCGAGGTGCAAGCGGCTGACCCGACTCATCGAACCTGGCGTCGGCGAGAATCGGCAACACCTGAGCAGTGGAACTCTCAGCTACTTCGATGACAGGGGGCACCTCCAGCTTCCAGCGCTCGATGAGGCGGTTAGAACCCGACTCCACCCCCGCCTCCCCCTGCGTTCGTCGTGGTGGTTGGACGTGCCGCCACTGAGGTGTTCAAAGTCTTCACGACGAACCACGTTCCAGCGACTCCTTGGCCCTTGTCTTGGCCTGGGGCGGTGTCACCCTGGTAGTAGTAGAGGAGATGACCCTTGTAGATGACCTGGGTCGCACCGTCCGGACGCATCGCTGTTCCCAACGTGCCCGAGACACCCGATGCGAGCGCTGGCTGGGTCCCGACAGGCACCACCAGCGGGGGCCAGACGACCGCGCACTGTCCGGTACAGCTGGTCGAATTCGAAGAATCGGTCGTGAAGTAGTAGAGGGTCCTACCATTCGGCCCGGTCAACACGGATCCGACACCTGGAAGCGTCGACGATGCGAGCTTGACCGAATTACTTGACACGGCCGGCCCTGTCGGCGCGGCCTTGGTAGTGGTCGAGGCGCTCTGCCCTGAACTGCACGCGGCGGCCAGCACCGCAATCGCTGCGAGGGTCGCTATCAGCGCTGGACGTCTGAGCGGCGCGCTCGTGTGGCGTCTGGGGGATTGGTTCATCGTTGCAGGCGTAGGTGTGTTCATCGCCGTTGACTACCGAGAGGGAATGCGAATCGTTCATTTGAATCCACCGTTCCCCAGGAACCCGAAGAGTCCCCGACGTGTCGGCCGGAGAGTCCCTCAAGTGTCGAGCCAAATCGGCCCAAAGTCGACGCCTTCGTACTGGATCTGTTGGAGCGCCGGGGATACCAGGCCGTTTCATAATTCAACCTGGGGCTCGCATCGTTAGCTAGTTGGTTTGCGCCATCGGAGCTCGAATCCCATTACCTCCACCGATGTCGCGAGAAATACGACTTTTCCCCTGGTAGATAGGGGTATTCAGCCCCCGATTGGCCAACCGAAGTAAATGGTGATGTTCGAACCCCTGGGATCGCCCGGGTCGTCCGGCAGGGGCGGACCGATGGACTCGGAAGGGTCTGCGTGTCCGACACTTCGGGGCAGAAGTTGGTCACTCGCCGGGATGGGTGACGAGACTCCGATGGCACCGAGACCCGCTATGGGAGAATCCAGCGATGGCTCCCGAGCATCGATCACTCGATCGGGCATTCCGGATCACGGTGGGGCTCAAGGGACTCGACGGCATCATGGAGATCATCGGCGGACTCGCTCTGCTCTTCGTTTCCCCTGCATCAATCAGCCACTTCGTCCGGTTCCTCACAGCCCATGAACTGGCCCAGGATCCACACGACTTCGTCGCCAGCCATCTGCTGCACTCGGCCAGCCAACTCACGCACTCCTCCACGGTCTACGGCGGCATCTATCTGCTGAGCCACGGGATGGCAAAGGTCGTCCTGGTCGTCCTGGTTCTCAAGGACAAGCTGTGGGCGTACCCATTGATGATCGGCCTCATCACCGTCTTCATCGCGTACCAGGTCTACCGATTGACCTACAAGGTGTCGCTCGGACTGATCGCCCTGACGCTGTTCGACCTTCTGGTTGTCTGGCTCACCTGGCGGGAGTACAGGATCAAGCGGTCGGCACTGCAACTGGCTCCGGGCTAGTTCCGGTGACACGCTCCGACCTCGATCAGGCGGTCGGCGGGACGCTGTCCCCTCGCGGCCCTCGACGTCGCAGCCCTGTCACGGCAACAACTACATTCGCGCTCAGACCATTGAGCGGTAGGTCGCAACCCGTCGCTGGACCCTTCGTCAGGAGCATGAGACCGTTACCTACATCCAAGCGATCGTCATCGCCGTCTTCCAAGGGGTGACCGAGCTGTTCCCGGTCTCGAGCCTCGGGCACTCGGTGCTGCTGCCGGCCTGGCTGGGCGGGAGTTGGCAGACGCTCGTCACCCAGTCGTCGCAGGCCACGAGCGAGTCATCGTTCTACCTGGCCTACATCGTGGCGCTGCACGTGGCGACCGCACTGGCCCTCCTCTGGTTCTTCCGGACCGACTGGGCCCGGATCATCCGGGGACTGTTCCGCAGCGCGCTCCGAATGGTCAAGTTACGCCGGTGGGACGTCCGGGGCCCCAACGAGCGCCTGGCGTGGATGCTGGTCATCGCCACGATCCCGGTCGGCCTCACCGGCATCGCCCTCGAGCACACCTTCCGCACCTTGTTCGCCAAGCCGCTGGCCGCCGCCGTCTTCTTGTTCGTCAATGGGTTGATCCTCCTCGGCGGCGAAGTCCTCCGTCGCCGGGTGATGACCCGCGGGGCCAGCGTCGGCGAGACCGACAGGTCGCTCGACCCACTGTCGGCCCGAGCTGCCAAGGAGTCGGACGCAAACATCGCCCAGCTCGGCTACAAGGACGCCTTGATCGTCGGCGTGTTCCAGATCGCCGCGCTCTTCGCCGGTATCAGCCGCTCCGGCGTCACCATCGTCGGCGGGCTGTGGCGGGGCCTCGACCACGAAGATGCCGCCCGATTCGGCTTCCTCTTGGCCACGCCGATTATCTTCGCCGCGGGCGTGCTCAAGCTGCCGTCGCTGGCCGGCCCGGCCGGAGCCCACATCCACGGCCAGGTCATCGTCGGATTCCTGGTCTGTGGGATAACCGCCTACCTGTCGGTCCGGTTCCTGGTTCGCTACTTCGAGACCAGGACGCTTACGCCGTTCGCCATCTACTGCCTGGTGGTCGGGGCGGCGAGCGCACTGCGTTTCGGAATCGGCTGAATCCGACCAAGATGCTGCTGATCAGTCGCCAGACGGCTGGGGAAATGTGGCGGTCCAGCGAGGTACCGA
>JADGOF010000063.1 GCA_017883105.1 Acidimicrobiales bacterium | reverse complement strand
TTCGTTCTTCCATCTGTCCAGCACCGCGCAGGCCACGGCGGCGCAACACCGCTTCGGCGGATATCAGGGAACGGCGCTCCATCAACCGGAGTATCTGGGCTTCGGCCTGGCCGCGGTGGTGACCGCCGGGACGCTCCTCTGGTTCCGCGACCGGCGCCTGTGGCTCTTCCTGGCCGTCGGCGTGACCTCGGTGTGGCTCTGCCTGACTCCCTTCCGGGCGAACTCCTTCCGGCCGAGCGCCCTCTGGGTTCCATGGCGGGTCCTCGGCCACATTCCCGTGGTGCAGAACATCCTTCCGGTCCGGTTCGTGGCCATGGTCTTCCTCGCCGGGGCGGTCATGCTCGGGGTCATCGTCGACCACACCCGCCGCTCGGTGCTGCGTCTCGTCGACCGACCGGGAAGTGGTGCGCACGGCCGGTCACGCAAGGGCCACCGGGGTTGGTCACGCCTCACTGCCGGCCTCATCGCCGGGGTGGTCGCCTCGGTCGCCCTCGTTCCCATTGCCGCCGCCTACGCCGGCAACCTTCCGCTCACCATGGAGCCGGTGGTCCTCCCCGAGTGGTTCCGGACGGTCGCGCCACACCTTCCTCCCGGGCAGGTCGTCCTCACCTATCCCACCGCGTTCGGCGGCATCCAGTCGCCGATGGCCTGGCAGGCGGTGGTCAGGATGCCCTTCTCCCTGGTCGGCGGGGGCGGACCCGGCAGTGTCCCCCAGCGGGCCGGTGCCGAGCGGCCCGGGTTCATCGTGCTCAGCAACGCCACCGTCTTCCTCGACCAGTCCACCGCCTACCTACCCTCCTCGGTCGCCAAAGTGCGTCGGGCTCTGCAGGGTTGGGGGACCACCCTGGTGGTGATCCCCGACCAACCCGACCTGCCCGCCTACGACAAGGGGTTCAACACGGCCTACGCGGTGGCGCTGATCACCGCCGCGCTCGGGGCCCCGCCCCGCTACGTGGCCCGCGCCTGGACGTGGACCGTGCCCGCGCACCCCTCTTCGGCGTTGACCGTGGATCCCACCGCGTTCCGCGCGTGTGTGGGCAACGTCAACTTTCCGGTTGGAGGCCGCCAGGCCGTCCCCAGCTGCATGATGGCCGCAGGTGCTCCATCCCGAGCTGCGCCGTAAGGCGGGGACGGGCCTCGGTGTGCCGAGGGGTGGCCGTTGCATTAGTTAGCCGAACTAACTAAACTGTGAGCATGGAATCATCGCTCACCACGGCTCCCTCCCGGTCCGGAGGACACGAGGACACCGGCCCCGATGCCGCGGAGACGGAGATGGCCTCCCGATTGCGCCTGGCCGTCACCCGACTCCACCGTCGACTCCGCCAGCAGACCGGCGGGGGACTGACCCCGTCCCAGGCCTCGGCCCTGGCCAGCATCGAGAAGCTCGGCTCGCCCACCCTCAAGGTGCTGGCCGCCCGTGAGTCGGTGCAGCCACCGTCGATGACCCGCATCGTCGGAGCGCTGGAGGCATTGGGCATGGTCACCCGGGTGGTCGATCCCGCCGATCGCCGCATGGCCCGGGTCACCATCAGCGCCGAAGGCCGGCGCGTCCTCCACCAGGGCCGGTCACTGAAGAACGCCTTCCTGGCCGGCCAACTCCATCGATTGCCTCCGGAGGAACGAGAGGTCCTCGGCGCTCTCACCGTGCTGCTCGAGCGCCTCGTCGAACAGGACGAAGCGTGACCAGCCTGCGCACCGCGGTGCACCAGACGTTCTCTTCGCTGCGCATCCGGAACTACCGGCTCTACTTCGTGGCCCAGCTCATCTCGGTGTCCGGCACCTGGATGCAGGCCGTGGCCCAAGCCTGGCTGGTCCTCCATCTCTCCGGCAGCGGGGTCGACCTCGGCATCGTGGTCGGCCTGCAGTTCCTGCCCATGCTGTTGTTCGGTCCCTTTGGCGGGCTGGTGGCCGATCGGATGAACAAGCGCACCCTGCTCTTCGCCACCCAGACCGCCGGCGGCGTGTTGGCCCTGGTACTCGGCCTACTGGTGGTCAGTCACACCGTCGTGCTGTGGCAGGTCTACCTGCTCGCCCTGCTGCTCGGCGTGGTCAACGTGTTCGACAACCCGGCCCGCCAGACCTTCGTCATGGAGATGGTCGGGCGGGACGACCTCCCCAACGCGGTGAGCCTCAATACCGTGGTGATGAACGCGTCCCGGGTGGTGGGGCCGGCGATCGGCGGTGTGGTCATCACCGTCTTCGGCCTGGGTGTCTGCTTCTTCGTGAACGCCGCGTCGTACATCGCGGTGATCATCGGCCTGGCCATGATGCGCACCGGCGAGCTCCATCCGACGGAACAGGTGGTCCGAGCCAAGGGTCAGATCCGCGAGGGCTTCCGCTACGTGTGGCGCACTCCCGGCCTCCGCAACACCCTGTTGGCCATCGCCCTCATCGGCATCTTCGCCTACAACTTCACCGTCACCCTGGCCCTGCTGGCCAAGGGCACCTTCCACGGGGGAGCAGGTACCTACTCGCTGCTCACCTCGTGCATGGGCGTCGGCGCGGTGATCGGTGGATTGATCGCCGCCCACCGGGCCCGGCCCACGCCGCGCCTCTTGCAGGTGCTGGCGCTGGTGTTCGGGGGGCTCCTGGCCGCCGTGGCCGTGGCCCCGTCGCTGATCGCCGCGTCGGTCCTCATCGTCTTCATGGGTGCCGCGTCCATCGGGTTTATCGCCACGGCCAACGCCACGCTGCAGTTGACCTCCGATCCCGCCATGCGGGGCCGGGTGATGGCCCTCTATGCCATGGCCTTCCTCGGGACGACGCCCATCGGGGCGCCCCTGGTCGGGGCCATCGCCCAGTGGACCGATCCGAGGGTGGCCCTGCTGAGCGGGGCGGCGGCCACCGTCATCGCCGCAGGTTTGTTGATGTGGAGGCACCAGGCCGGCGTGAAGCGGGCCGGGGCGCCGACCGACCTCGGCGAGGCCCGAGCCATCGAGGCCCAGGCCGTCGAGGCCCAGGCCGTCGAGGACGTGGAGTCAAATGTGGCCTGAGGCGACGTGTCGACCTCTCGGCACGGTGCTCAGGAAGGCGCCGAGGCATCGTCCACGTCGATCCCGATAATCCTGGCCATCCGGGCCATGTCTGTGTCGAGAGCGAGCAAGCTGGCAGCGTTCCGCCATGCCACGGCAGCGATCATGCAGTCGACCGTTCCCCGAGGGGTGACGCCGACGGTCCGGCAACGCCGATAGATCCGGAGCGCCCCGTCGAAGTCGGCGGCTTGATCGAAGCGCAGGAGATGGAATCGCAGGAGCATCCGTCGAAGGTCCGACTCCCGTTGGCCGGTTCGTGCACCGGCGAGGATCTCCATAACCACCGGTTCGGTCACCGCCACCGGGCCGTCGTCGGCAATGAGTTGGGTGAGACGGTGGTCCACCGGACTACCCGTGGCGCGGTCGTACTCGACCCAGGCCGACGTGTCGACCAGGATCACCCTGTTTCCGCAGGCCCGGTGTCCGCAGGGGAGTCGAGGATGGCATGGGCCCCCCGCATCCCCAATGCTTCTTCACGGGTCATCGGCTGACCGGCGAGATGCCGAAGGGCGAAGTCCACCGCGTCGGTTTTGGTGTGCAGGCCGTACCGATCCATCACGCTCTGGATGTAGCTGTCTTCGATCTCGATGTTGGTGCGTGATCTGCTCACGTGTATAGAGTACACGCAACGTGTGCATCACGTGTACGCAGCTTCCGCACGATCCGTTCCACTGACAGCTCGGTCACTGCCCGATGCCGGCGGCGATCGACGGATCAGGCTCCCGAGGTGGCCTGCTTCGGCTCTTTCGGGAGACCGAGCACCCGCTCGCCGACGATGTTGCGCTGGATCTCGGCCGTCCCGCCCCAGATCGACTCCGACCTCGAGAAGAAGAACGAGGCCTGCAGGTCGCTGACCGGGTAGTCGGCCCGTCCCCGGCGCACCCGCTCGTCGACCACGGCGTCGGCGTCGGCGTCGCCGGTCAGGATCTGGCTGTCCATCCCGAGGATGTCCATGGCCAGCTCCATCGTCTCTTTGTGGTGCTCCGACCAGAACATCTTGTTGCACGCCCCGAGGGCGGCCATGTGGTGGGTCCCGTTGAGGGCGTCGGTCAGCGACCGGTACCCGTTGATCTCCATGATCTTGACCTTGCTCCACGACGTGGCCAGGCGCTGGCGGATGAGGGGATCCTCGCTCCGGCTGTTCTTCTGGGCGACGGCGATGATCTGGTCGAGCTCGCGCTGGAAGCGGCGGTGCCCGGTGGTGGCCGACGAGCCCCGCTCGAAGCCCAAGGTGGTCATCGCCACCTTCCATCCGTTGTTCTCGCCCCCGACCACATTCTCCCGGGGACAGCGGACGTTGGTGAAGAAGACCTCGTTGAAGTCGGCGCTGCCATCGACCTGCTCGATGGGCCGTACGTCGATGCCGTCCTGTTTCATGGGGACCAGCAGGTAGGAGATGCCGGCATGCTTGGGTGCCGCGGGGTCGGTGCGGGCCAGCAGGAAGATGTAGTCGGCGAACTGGGCCTGGGTGGTCCACACCTTCTGGCCGTTGATCACCCACTCGTCGCCGTCCAGCTCGGCCCGTGTCTTGAGCGAGGCCAGGTCGCTGCCCGCGTCGGGCTCGGAGAATCCCTGGCACCAGGCGATGGTGCCGTTCAGGATGCCGGGGATGAACTGCTTCTTCTGTTCCTCGCTGGCCCACTGCAGAATGGTCGGCCCCACCAGGGTGTCGCCGAAGAAATCGGCCCGCAGGGGGGCCTCGGCCCGGGCGAACTCCTCGTTGAGGACCACCGAGTCCATCAGGGAGAGGCCCTTGCCGCCGTACTCGGTGGGCCAGGACGCGCAGATCCACCCACCGGCGAAAAGCTTCTCGGTCCACTCCTGGTTGAACGCCTTCTTCTCGTCGCGGGTCATGGAGAACCCGGGTGTGCCCCACCCCTCCGGCAGGTTGTCGGTCAGCCACTGGCGGATCTCGGCTCGGAACGGCTCGGTCTCGGCTGGATAACTCAGGTCCATGAGCCGACATTACCGGCCTGGATCGCCGGCCGGTCCTGGCCGTCCGACGCGCGGTGTCATCACCCCTGACCGCCCACCGGGTGGGCGGCCGTGCTGCAACGCGGCCGGGCCGTCGGGTCCGGCCGCTTCAGCGGGGCGGCGTTTCGGTCCCCTGGGACCTCGGCCGGATCCACTGCTCGCCTACCGGATCTGTCGAATGCCGTCGCGAGGGCCAGACGGGCGAGAGGCGGTCCGATCCACGACCCACACGGACACGGGTGGATACCCGAAGGACCTACGGCTGAGATCGGTGGCGACGCGAAGATGACTCTGATCGAGCCAGTTCTTGCCGAATGCTCAGTGGAACCAAGTCCTTCAGGATTCGGATCGCCCTTGTCCGAACGTTGGGTTGATCACCTTGAAAGAACGGCTGTTGGAATTCGTGTTCGGCCAGCGACCCCTCCGAAAGCCTCCGATAGGCACGCCATTTCGGTGAACTGCCAATCTGCTGCCACCGATCGTCGCGCTCCACGAACGAATTGAGAAAGGTGCTGACAGCAGGGAGAGGCAGGTCATCGAAGACGACCACACCTCCTTTGCGAAGGTGGCCCGCGCCATAGAACCAATCGATGATGGGCATCGGGAACGAGTGGGCGCCGTCGATGAACATCAAGTCGAGTTCGCCAAGTTCGGTCATGCCGGGTAGGGCAAGCTCCGATGGCCTGAGGTCGAAGGTCAAAAGAGAAGTGTCAAAGTCCATTTCGGCGCAGTACTCACGGATGATCATCTCCTCAGCCGGAGATGGCACGACGGCAATGTGGCGACACCCCCAGGCTGTGAAGAGCACCGTTGAGACGCCTGCTCCGGTCTCAAGCGTTCGACTTCCCGGCCGGACTTGGCTCGCCATGAACTCATAGCAGCGGCGGTCGGTCCGCCAAACTTTCCCGTTCGGCGCACTCGGATGGACGGCAGGCGGTGATTCGAGGACCCGTGCAACGATCGCCAAACGTTGTGCTTCACTGCCATCACCGTCCATTCCGGTGAAAGTACTAGCCCATCGGCCCTGGCGCCTCCCCGGCCGGCAGCAGCCATGGACCTCGCCAGCCGAACCGGATCCATGGTGTGGCGGACCGATGGCCAGGTCGAGCCGGCAGTCGCCTTCCTCGTCACCGCCCTGATCCATCCCCGGGCCTAGGTGGCTGGTGTCTTTCGCGGTGTCGCGCGAATCCGGCCTGAAGGCCAAAAACCGATCTCCCTGCACGATGCCCCCAGGGGCGTTCAAAGCATCAGAGTGGCGTCGTGCGCCCGGTCAATTTCCACCAGTGTTGGTCGATTTCGGTTGCTTTCGAGAAAGACACCAGCCACCTAGCCACCTTTCCCTCCGTGAGCTCGGCCCTCTGGGCCGGGGAGCTCGCCCTGTTGGCCGTGCTGGCAGTCGCCGCCGGCATGTCGATTCGCACTACCGCTGCGCCCATCCACGAACGCGTGGTCTGGGCGGCTCTGGTGCCCATAGCCATCTGTGTGGCACCGGGGATCTGGCTTGGTGACGTCGGGTTCCGCAGCCTCGACGACGTCTACTCTTCAGCTGGATCGTTCTGCTGGGAACGCCGAGGCGCCTGTGGCGCCTCGGCGGCGTGGTCGGGATCACCTGGCTGCTCGTGGCCGTCGAATTGGTGACGTACTTGTAGCCGACGGACGCGAAGAATGGTCCACCTCGCCTCCGGAGGATCGGCTGATCGTCGACTCTGGCTCGGCCGACCGGCGAGACGTAGGCTGACCACGGCACCGGAACGATCGGGTTCGAGCCGGCCGGCGACGCCGGCCGATGAAGGAGTGGTCCATGGCCGACGGCACGTACGACGTCATCGTTGTGGGAGCGGGACCCGGTGGTCTCGCCTGTTCAGCCCGCTTGGCCCACCGGGGGATGCGGGTGCTGCTCGTCGAGCGGTCGGACCATGTCGGGGGCAAGGCCGTCGCCGGCGAGCGAGACGGGTTCCGCTACGAGCTCGGGCCGAAGCTCCAGGTCCCGGCGCAGGGCCCCGCCTTCGCCGAGCTGTTCGCCGAGCTGGGGATCTCGGACAAGCTCCGCCAGATCACCTTGAACGGTGTGGTGCAGGCCTACCGGCCCGCGGGAGAGACCGAGTACCGGATGAACATCAGCAAAGGCGACCAGTCGTCCGACGGCAGCGACCAGTTCGACCTCTGGGGCCTCGACGACGACGAGCGCCGCCGGGCGACCGAGATCATGGGCGAGATGGTCTCGCTGACCGGTCCGCAGCTCGACGAGCTCGACGACGTGTCGATGCAGCAGTACCTCGAGCGCTTTCCCGACATCCCTTTCGCCCTGTGGAACTACATGGGGTTGCACTCGAACGCGTCGCTTGCGGAGCCTTTCGACCGGGTGGCCGCCTCCGAGCAGATCAAGATCCTCCAGCAGCTGGCCTTCCAGGGCGGTGCCGCCTACTACGAGGGTGGCTTCGGCCGGATGCTCGACGACCTCGCTGCCGCGTTCGTGGGGCTGGGCGGTGAAGTACGCACCGGCGTGGCGGTCGAGCGGATCGACATCGCCGACGGACACGTCACGGGAGTCACCACCCCCGCCGGCACCTTCGCCGCGGCGGCCGTGGTGAGCGACGCCGGCATCCAGCCGACCGTCCTGAAGCTCGCCGGAGCCGAGCACTTCCCCGACGAGTACGTGGAGTACGTCCGCAACCTGGAGCCCGGCTGGGGTTGGGCGAGCATCCGCTACTTCCTGTCACGCAAGGTCCTCGACGCGTCCATGGCGATGATCTACTCGGACGACACCTGGTACACGACGGAGCGCTACGACCGGCTTCGCCACGGCGAGTGGGACGACGACGTCATCGTCTTCCTGACCATCCCGGGCAACCTCGATCCGTCGATGGCGCCCCCCGGCAAGCAGTGCATCGTGAGCGGGTCGATATGCTCGCCCGATCCCGAGGCCGCCGAGATCGAGGAGATCTACCGGCGCATCGACGCGACGATCGGGAAGATCTTCCCGGAGGTGATGGAGGCGGTCGAGCACCGTGTCACCGAGGGGCCCCGAGAAGTGTCGCGGCACACCCGCGACTCCGCCGTGCCGGGCGCGGGCGGCGAGTGCGTGGGAATAGGGCAGATCGTGGGGCAGTGCGGCACGAAGAAGCCGTCACCGATCACGCCGGTGCAGGGCCTGTACGTCTGCGGAGCCGACGCCGGCTACGAGGGAATGGGCACCCACCAGGCCTGCGGTTCGGGGATGCGGGTCGCAGCCGTCGTCCAGGAGCGCCTCGCGCAGGCCGCCCACTAGCCTCGATCCTCGGGAAGAGGGGTCACGTCGAGCAACGCCGACTTTTCCGGCGGGCCAGCCACATCGCTGTGACGGCGATCGCGGTGAGGGCCGCGACAAGGGGGGCCGCCCGCTTGAGCAGCGAAGGCACGGCCACTTCGAGCAAGTCCACCGGCTCGGCACCCTGTCGCAGCTGCCGGTCCGTGCCTGACCGCGCTCCGGGCGCGCGAGCAGGCTCTGCTCCGACGTCCCCGCCCTCCCGCCCAGGCTCCGCGATGCGAGGACCTTCCTGGTCTGCGGTCGGGCCGACGAGAACGGTCGATTCGAGGGAGTCCACGAACTGGCCTATGAGCTTGTTGCTGACATCGGCCATGACTCCCTGGCCGAATTGGGCTGCCCGCCCTGTCACGGTGAGGTCGGTCACCACAGAGACCCGGGTGACCTCCCCGGCGGGCTCGAGGATGGCGGTGATGATCGCAGTGGCGCCGCCTTGGCCACGCGTCTCGCGCCCCTCGGCCCGGAGCACCACCCGGCGGGTGGCGACATCCTGCTCCACGAAGGTGGCCTTGCCCTTGTAGTGGGCTGTGATCGGGCCCACCTTCACCTTGACCACCCCCCGGTACTCCGCCCCGTCCACCTCCTGCAGCTCGGCGCCGGGCATGCACGGCGCAATGCGCTCGAGGTCGGTGAGCACGGACCACGCCTGTTCGACCGGCACGTCCACCACGAATCGGTTGGTCAGCTCCACCGGTCGAGATCCTCCAACGGGTCCATGTCGGCCTGATCCGTTGCACGCTACTTTGCCCAGGAGGTCGGGACGTTGCCGGATCAGCCACCTGCCCCCATCGCCTCCACCAGGGCCCTGCGCACCAGAACTGTGGCCAGGTGGCGACGGAACTCGGCGCTGGCATTGATGTCGCTCGGGGGATCCAGGCCCTCCCCCGCCCGGGACGCCGCCTCTGCGGGGGTCGCGCCGCCGGCCAGGGCCTCCTCCACCCTGGTAGCCCGCAGCGGGGTGGGGCCCA
>JADGOF010000062.1 GCA_017883105.1 Acidimicrobiales bacterium | reverse complement strand
GCGGGGACAGCCTGGTCGCCCATCCGCGGGGTTGTCGGCCCCGGAGCGGTAGATGTTGCCGGAAACCAGGCCGGCGTACTGCCAGTGTAGGTCCCCGGCTCCTCCCTCGTGCACGATCCGGTGCGTGTCGGCCCGGCCGAACTCGTCGGGACACCGGACACGGCACACTGGTGGGGTGGTGACCCGTCCCCTCCCAGGCTCCATTCCCGATGCGCCCGGTTCGTACCAATTTCTGGATCGGGACGGGCGGGTCCTCTACGTGGGCAAGGCCAATTCTCTCCGCCAGCGGCTCAACTCGTACTTCCAGGATCCTGCAGGCCTGGCCCCCAGGACCGCCCAGATGGTCAGCCAGGCCGATCACGTCGAGTGGATGGTGGTCGACTCGGAGTCCGAGGCCCTCCTGCTCGAGCACAATCTCATCAAGCAACACCAGCCCCGCTACAACGTTCGGCTCAAGGACGACAAGAGCTACCCCTGGCTGGCGGTGACGGTCAACGACGAGTGGCCCCGGCCCGCCGTGGTGCGGGGGCGCAAGCACAGTGGTGTCCGCTATTTCGGGCCCTATCCGAACGTCGGGGCCATCCGGGAGACCCTCGACCTGCTGTTGCGGTCGTTTCCGGTCCGGACCTGCTCCGACACCAAGTTCCGTCGGCACCAACGCCTGGGGCGCCCGTGCCTGCTCTTCCATATCGAACGCTGCTCGGGCCCGTGCGTGGGGGAGGTGGACCGTGCCGAGTACGACCGGATGGTGTCGGACCTGATGTCCTTCCTCAGTGGTGACACCGGTCCCCTCGAAAAGGGCCTCAATGCCGCTATGCGCCAGGCTGCCGGGACCCAGGAGTTCGAGCGGGCGTCGGTGCTCCGGGACAAGCTCGAGGCGGTACAGGCGGCCGATGCCGTGCGCCAGATGGAGCTCGAGCGGCCGGAGGATCTCGATGTGCTCGGGTTGGCCGAGGACGAGTTGGAGGCGGCGGTTCAGGTCTTCCATGTGCGTTCCGGGAAGGTTGTCGGCCGCCTGGCTATGTTCGTGGACAAGGTGGAGGACCTCACACCCGCCCGACTGATGGAGCGGATCCTCGTCGATGTCTATGCCGATTCGGTGGCCGGCGTGCCGAAACAGGTGCTGGTGCCGACCATGCCCGCCGACGCCGACGCGGTCACCGAGTACCTGGCCGGTCGACGGGGGGGTCCGGTGGTCATCAGGGTTCCCGTGCGCGGTGCCAAACGGGCCCTCCTGCAGACCGTCGAGAACAACGCCCGGGACTCCTTCGTCCGTCACCGGCTCCACCGGACCTCCGACCACAACAGCCGGGCCAGGGCACTCGAATCGCTGCAGCGGGAGTTGGGGCTCCCCGATGCCCCGCTCCGCATCGAGTGTTACGACATGAGCCACCTGCAGGGCACCGACTACGTCGGTTCCATGGTGGTCTTCGAAGACGGGATACCCAAGAAGAACGATTACCGCCATTTTCGGGTGGCGACAGTGGCCGGCAACGATGACTACGCGGCCATGGAGGAAGTACTGACCAGACGGCTCACGGCGCTGTTGGCCGATGACCGGATCGTCGAGCCGGGCCGTAGAGCTGGGCTCCCGCTCGACGATCCGCTTCCCACCGGCGAAGTCCTAGCCGCCGACACACCAACGGCGAGCCCTCCGAGGAGGCGGTTCGCCTATCCGCCCCAGCTGCTGTTGCTCGACGGCGGACTCGGCCAACTCAATGTCGGAATCCGGGTGTTGGAGACGTTGGGACTGACTGAACGCATCCCGATCGCATCGTTGGCCAAGAGCTTCGAGGAGATCTACCGACCGGGGAGCTCGGAGCCGATCCGCCTTTCCCGGCAGTCCGAGGGGCTCTACCTGCTCCAGCGGCTCCGTGACGAGGCCCACCGGTTTGCCATCTCCTACCACCGCACCCTCCGGGGCAAGCGTATGACGGTCGGGGCCTTGGACGGGGTACCGGGCTTGGGCCCGAAGCGCCGGACCCGACTGATCGAGCAGTTCGGCGGCCTGGCCGGACTCCGAAACGCCTCGAAAGCGGAGCTGATGGGCGTATCGTGGTTACCGACCGAGGTCGGTGCTGCCGTCTTCACCCGGCTCCATTCACCGATGGCCCCGGAAGGACCGGCCGAACGGCATATGAAGGTGGATCGATGAGTGAATACCTGGTGGTGACCGGCATGTCCGGGGCCGGCCGATCGACGGCCGGGGCCACCCTGGAGGACCTGGGCTGGTTCGTCATCGACAACATGCCGTCCGCATTGATCGCCAAGGTCTCCGAATTGGTCGACGGCACCGGGTCGGAGATGGAGCGGGTGGCCTTCGTGGTCGGACGGGGCGGGGGGGACCTCGACGATGTCCTGCCGGCTGTGGACACCCTGGAGGCCGGGCGCGATCGAGTGCGTATCGTCTTCTTGGACGCCGCCGACGATGTGCTGATCCGGCGGTTCGAAGGTACCCGCCGGCGGCACCCCCAGGCGGCCAGGGGAGTGGTCGACTCCATCGCCGACGAGCGGCTCCTCCTCGCCGAACTGCGCGACCGGGCCGACCTGGTCATCGACACCGGCGAGCTCAACGTCAACCAGTTGCGCACCCGGCTCATCGAGGTGTTCGGCGGGGAGGAGCCGGGGGGTGCCATGCAGACGTCGATCCTCTCCTTCGGGTTCAAGCACGGGGTGCCCCTCGACGTGGATCTGATGTTCGACTGTCGTTTCCTGCCCAATCCCTACTGGGACGAGTCGTTGCGCAATCACAGCGGACTCGAGCCCGAGGTGAGGAAGTACGTACTCGAGCGGCCGGAGACCTCGGCATTCCTCGACAAGCTGGACGACCTTCTGGTGATGTTGATCCCCGCCTACATGCGCGAAGGGAAGTCGTATCTCACCGTGGCCATGGGATGTACCGGCGGACGACACCGATCGGTGGTGCTGGCGGAGGAGTTGGTGCGCAGGCTCGACGGGCGGGGCATCCCGGCCACCGTGTTCCACCGGGACGTCGAGCGATGAGCGATGAGCATCGACAGGGCGCCAAGAACGGGCAGGCCCGGGTGGTCGCCATCGGTGGAGGGCACGGTCTCGCCGCTACGTTGCGGGCCGTCCGCCGCTATACCGACCAGGTCACCGCCGTGGTTTCGGTGGCCGACGACGGGGGCTCGTCGGGCCGCCTCCGCCAGCTCCTCCACATCATCCCCCCCGGTGACCTGCGCAAGTGCCTGGTGGCCATGGCGGAACCCGACTCCCCTCTAGCGGCGGCATTCGAGTACCGGTTCGCCGACGAGGAGCTGGCCGGGCACTCACTGGGCAACCTGATCCTGGCCGGGCTGATGGACGGGGCCAGCGACCCGACCGACGCCATCGACGAAGCGTGCCGGCTCCTCGGCGTCCGTGGCCGCATCCTGCCGGCTACCATCGAACCCGTGGTCCTGAAGGCCGATGCCGACTGCGGGCAGGTGGCCGGCCAGGTGGCGGTGATGGCCACCGACAACATCCGAAGCGTGTCGTTGGTGCCGTCCGATCCCAAGGCTCCACCCCCGGTCATCGTGGCCCTGGAGGAGGCCGACCAGATCATTTTGGGACCGGGTTCCCTGTTCACGAGTGTCCTGGCCGCCATCGCCGTCCCCGGCATCAAGGAGGCCATCAACCGGTCCTCGGCCACCACGGTCTACGTCAGCAATCTCCGTCCCCAGATTCCCGAGACCGAGGCGTTCGACGTGGGCATGCACATCGATGCGCTGACCGCCCACGGGGTAGCAGTCGACGTGGCGCTTTGCGATACCACGGCGTTACCCCTCGGAAACCCTCGAATCCCAGTCATCGACACCCTCCTGGCCCGGCCCAACGGACTGGCCCACGACCCGGTCAAACTGGCGTCAACCCTCTCTGGTCTGCTCGGATGATGTCCCGGACCGCCAAGATGTCCTAGCGTGGTCGCCGTTCTCCATTCGTCGGAGGGGCACAAGCACAGACACCAGCGTGCGGTGAGTTCGCACGGAAGACTGAAGGGTGAGGCACAAAGGCAATGACCGTACGGATCGGCATCAACGGTTTCGGACGCATCGGCCGCAACTATCTCCGGGCAGCTCGCAGGCTGGGCGCCGATGTGGAGATTGTGGCGATCAACGACCTGACCTCGGCGGTGACCTTGGCCCATCTGCTTCGCTACGACTCCACCCATGGGCGATTCGACGGCGAGGTCAAGGTCGCCGATTCATCGATCGTCTTGGACTCCGGACCGATCTCCGTCTTGGCCGAGCGTGATCCCAAGGCTCTTCCGTGGCACGAATTGGGCGTCGACGTGGTCATCGAATCGACCGGACTGTTCACTACCCGCGAATCGGCTGCGTCCCACCTCGAGGCCGGCGCCACCCGGGTCATCGTGTCGGCACCCGCGACCGATGTGGACGCCACGTTCGTGGTCGGGGTCAACGACGCCGAGTTCGACGCGGCTAAGGATTTCGTCGTGTCCAACGCCTCGTGCACCACCAACTGCTTCGTGCCGATGGTCAAGGTGCTCGATGATGCCTTCGGTGTCGAGAGCGGCATGATGACCACGATCCACGCCTTCACCAACGACCAAAACCTGCTGGATCTCCCGCACAAGGATCTCCGACGGGCCCGGGCCGCGTCGATCAACATCGTCCCCTCGTCGACCGGGGCAGCACGGGCCACCGGTTTGGTGCTGCAGTCGATGAAGGGGCGCCTGGACGGAGGCGCACTTCGTGTTCCGGTACCCGACGGCTCAATCACCGACTTCACCGCCGTCATCCCCGGATCGGTCACTGTCGAACAGGTCAATGCCGCGTTCGCCGCGGCCGCCTCGTCGGGATCCTTGTCCAAGGTGCTGGTCTACACCGAGGACCCGATCGTGTCCTCGGACATCGTGGGCAGTCCGGCGTCGTGCACGTTTGACGCCGGCTTGACCATGGTCATGCCCTCGGCGTCGGGGATCACCCTGGTGAAGATCCAAGGTTGGTACGACAATGAGTGGGGCTATGCGAACCGCTTGGTCGACCTGTCGTTGGTCGTCGGCGGCAGCGGCACCTGAGGGGACGGGCGACGGTGAGGGGGATACAGCGACGATGACGCAAGCTGCCGAAGGCAACCCACTGCTGGAGGGTCTGCCGCTCCTCGGTGATCTGCCCAATCTGAAAGGCGCCAGCGTGCTGGTCAGGGTGGACTTCAACGTACCCTTGCGTCCGTGCGCCGGCGAGCCGTCCGAAGTGGTGGACGACTTCCGCATCCGGGCGGCACTGCCCACGCTCAACTACCTGATCGACCAGGGAGCCAGGGTCACCGCCTGTACCCACCTCGGACGACCGAAGGGGGCCCCCGACATCCAGTGGGAGCTCGGTCCGGTGCGCGAGGAATTGGCGCGCCTGGCTCCCCAGGTGGAGCTGTTGGAGAACCTGAGGTTCGACCCGGGCGAAGAGCACAACGACGCGGCGTTCGTCGAGAAGCTGGTCAACAGCCATGACGCCTACGTCAACGATGCATTCGGGGTGTCGCACCGACGTCACGCCTCGGTGGTCGGGCCGCCGGCATACCTGCCCAGCGCGGCCGGCTTCCTCCTCCAGCGGGAGATCGAGGCGCTCGGTGGCCTGCTCGGATCACCGGAGCGACCCTTCGTCGCCGTGGTGGGGGGCGCCAAGGTCGCCGACAAGCTCGGCGTCATGAAGTCGCTGCTGAACCTGGTGGATGTACTCATCGTCGGGGGAGGCATGGCCTTCACGTTTCTGGCCGCTGCGGGTCATGACGTCGGTGGCTCGATGGTCGATCCCGACCGGATCGATGAGTGCGCGGCCCTCCTCAAGTCCGGCAAGCCGATCCTGCTGCCTTCGGACATATTCGCCCTCGAGGTCGGAGCTCCCTTCGGTTGTGATAGCTCGGGAGGCGACGTGCACACGGTGGGCGCCGACGTTCCCGACGGGTGGATGGGCCTGGACATCGGACCCGACACGGTCGACTCCTATGCCCGGGTGATCGCCACCGCGGGAACCGTGTTGTGGAACGGACCGATGGGCGTCTTCGAAGACCCCCGGTTCTGCTCAGGGACCGCGGGAGTGGCACGTGCGGTAGCCGACTGTCCCGGGTTCACCGTCGTCGGCGGAGGAGACAGCGCGGCGGCCGTGGATGAGCTGGGACTGGCCGACCAGATCACCTTCATCTCGACCGGTGGCGGCGCATCGCTCGAGCTCCTCGAATACGGGGACCTTCCCGGATTGGCGGCCCTCCGGGCTGCAGCCAATGCTCCCTCCAACCGCGGCACCATCCTTGACCGATCCGATCCTTGACCGACTCCCTGCCTACGCGGCGCCCGCTGATCAGCGGAAACTGGAAGATGAACTTCGATCATCTCGAAGCCATCCATGCCGCACAGGACATGACGCTGCGGCTCCAACCCTCCGATGCCGGACCGGTGGACATCTCCATCCACCCTCCGTTCACCGATCTCCGTTCGGTGCAGACGGTCATCGAAAAGGAAGGTGCACCGATCGCCCTCGGGGCGCAGAACTGTGCCGTGGAGGATTCGGGTGCCTTCACCGGCGAGGTCAGTCCCGTCATGTTGGCAAGACTGCATGTGGAGTACGTGATCATCGGACACTCGGAACGCCGCCACCTGTTCGGTGAGACCAACGAATTGGTGGCGGCCAAGCTGAAGGCCGTCCTCCGCAATGGCATGACCCCGATCTGCTGCGTGGGGGAGACCGTGGATGAACGGGACATCGGGCTGACCAAGGACCGACTTTCCGAACAGGTCGAGTCCGCCGTAAAGGCTGTGCCCAGGGAGTCGGTGGCCGGCATGGTGATCGCCTACGAGCCGGTGTGGGCCATCGGAACCGGTCAGGCGGCTACGCCCGAAGACGCCCAGGAGGCCTGTTCGTGGATTAGGGAAGTGGTAGCCCGTTCGGCCGGACCGGAGGCGGCGGTGCAGGTCCGCATCCAGTACGGGGGCTCGGTGAACCCGGCGAACACGGAATCGTTGCTCCGCTGTCCCGATATCGACGGCGTGCTCGTCGGCGGAGCCAGCCTCGACGGGGCGGCATTTCTGGGAATCGTGCGGGCTGCGGCCATGGCGGTCCGTTGAGTTTGGTAGCGTCTCCTACGGTCGCGAGCCAGAGGAGGAAGATCGCGTGCTGACCGCAATCATCGTTGTACTGCAGGTATTGGCGTGTCTCGCGCTCATCTTTCTCATTCTGATGCACAGCGGCAAGGGCGGCGGGCTTTCCGACATGTTCGGCGGTTCGGTCGGTTCTGCCGCGGCCGGCTCCACCGTGGTCGAGAAGAACCTCGACCGGATCACGGTGACAGTTGCCGTGATCTTCGCGTTCACCAATCTGATTCTCATCCTGCGTCTGCAGTGATCGAGACCGGCGCCGAGGTCGTCGAGCGCCGCCCCCGCATGGCATCACTGTGGCGTAAGCACCGCGCACGGTGGACGTTGCCCCTGGTGATCATCATCATCATCGGGGCGGTGGCCATCGTGGACCATCTGGGGTCCCACCGGATCAGCCAGGTCGACCAACAGACGACGTCGGCCCTGGTGGCCGCCACCGGGGGAGCGACCACCGTGTCACTCGACCGGCCGTGGGCAGGCTTCAATCCCAACACGCCGGCGGGCGCTACGTCGTCGACCCCGACACTGCTCACCTCGGTGCTACCCAGTGCCTATCTGATCAACCCGAAGCTCGTTCCCCAGGTCAACAGCGATCTGCTGCTCAGCGTGGAGGCCACCTCGACGTCGCCCCTGACCATTCAGTACGTGATCAACCCCAAGGCGGTGTGGTCCGACGGAGTCGCGGTCAGTGCCGATGACTTCGTCTATGCCTGGGAATCCCAGCGGGGCGACGGCATCGACGTCAACGGTGCCCCCGATCAGGTTGCCTCCACCTTGGGTTACCGTGACGTGGCATCGGTGTCCGGCAGCCAGGGCGGCAAGACGGTGACTGTGGTGTTCGCCCACCCCTTCACGGACTGGCGGGTGATGTTCGATCACATGGTGCCTGCCCATATCGCCCGGCGGGTGGGCTGGAACTCCGGTTTCGAGGCGTTCAGCCCGGATGTCGATCTGTCCGCGGGTCCGATGATCGTCCAGTCGATATCGAGCGGCACGGCCGCGCTGGTCAGGAATCCCAAGTGGTGGGGGACAGCAGCGCTTCTCGATCGGGTCACCGTGTCGATCGCCTCCAACCAGGCGACCTGGACGGGTTCGTTGGCTTCGAGCAACCAGATGGTGGCTCAGCCCACCGGGTTCAACCTGGGCACCATCGACGCGGTCACCTCGATGCCGAACACCCAGAGCGCGATCAAACCTTCCCTGAGTTTCTTGCAGCTCGAGTTCAACACCAAGTCGCCCCTCACGGTGCACGCGGCGACCCGTGAGGCAATCGCCCACGCCCTCGACCGGACATCCCTGTTGAACAAGGTGTTTGGCTCCATCGACCCGTCGTTGGTGGTCAATGAGGACCATCTGGCCACCGCCTCGCAGACCACGTACAACCCGTCGTCGGCCTCCGGCGAGTACGACCAACCGGAGCCGGTCATCACCGACCGGCTCCTCAAGAGCGTCAGCTTCCACCCGGATGCCGCAGGGAACTATGTCGATGCCACCGGCGACCAACTGACCCTTCGCATGGCCGTCGAGACCGGAGATCCGTGGATCACTCAGGTCGGGGAGCAGATCGTTTCGGAACTTCGCAGCCGAGGCATTGCCGTGGTCACCGTTCCAGTGAACGGCACGGCCGGCTTGGTCGCGGCAGCCGCGGCAAACTCCTACGACATGGCGCTGGTCACGCGGACTGCCAGCCCCTTCCAGACCGCCACCTCCTCGTGGTACTCGGACGGCCAGGGCCCGGTCGGATCCGTCGGGTGGCAGAACTGGAGCAAGTTCGATGATCCCCAGGTGGACCAGCTGTTCGCCCACGCGGCAGAAGCGCTCAACCCGGTCAGCGGGAGCGCCATCTACGGTCAGATCGACGACCAGCTCTGGGACCAGATGGTTGCCCTGCCCCTATTCGAAGAGCCGACGCTTCTGGTGAACGGGGTCCAGATCAACAATGTCCAGTACAACGCCTCGGTGGACGGGGTCCTCTGGAACCTCGCCTTGTGGTCCCGACTCAAGCCCGGACCTCCGAGCCGGTAGAACTGAGCGCAGCGTCACGACGGTCCGCCGCTGGCGAGCCAGGTGGTTCGCCTCGTGATGAGCCAATGACCTGTCAGGGGTAAGCCCGCGGGCGCGCTACCATGCCAGTCGCCCCGATAGCGATATCGGAGCCACTCGTCGGA
>JADGOF010000061.1 GCA_017883105.1 Acidimicrobiales bacterium | reverse complement strand
GAAACGGCGGGTACTCCGTCGGGCCGACGCACTCGAGTCTGACGGCGTGTCGCCCGAGGCACCGTGACCGGGATCGACCTCGAGGGGGTGCCCCCGACGCCGGGTGAAGAAGGCGGTCGCCGGCTGGCCGGTGCCACGTTGGGCATGGCCGTCGGCACCACCGTGTCGAGGATCACCGGGGTGGGCCGCATCGTGGCCCTCTCCGCCGCGCTGGGTGGTGGAAGCTTCCCGGACGCCTACAACCTGGCCAACACCACACCGAACATCATCTACGACATCGTCCTGGGCGGGATCCTGTCAGCCACCTTCGTACCCGTCTTCGTCGATCACCTCACCACCCGCAAGGGCAAGGAGGCCTGGCAGGCCATCTCGGCGGTGGTGACTGTTACGGTCATCGTGCTGGTGGTGGCCACCATCGCGTTCTTCATCCTCACCCCGGAGATCATCCATCTCTACACGGTCACCAACCATAAGGCCGACCTCCACCAGCAGCAGGACGTGGCCATCTTCCTGCTGCGGTGGTTCGTTCCCCAGGTGGCCTTCTACGGCCTGATCGCCCTGTTCACCGCCTTGTTGAACGCCCGGGGCAAGTTCGCCGTCCCGATGTTCGTGCCCATCGCCAACAACGTGGTGGTCATCGCCGTCCTCCTGTGGTTCCACACCATCGTGCGCCACCCCAACCTGGCCTCGGTCTACGCCCACCACACCGGCCTCGTCCTGCTGGGCATCGGCACCACCCTGGGTGTGGTCGTCCAGGCCGCCTTGTTGATCCCCTCCCTGCTCCGCGCCGACCTCCACATCCGGTTCCGATGGGAGCCCGCCCACGAGGCGATGAGGACCATCACCCGGCTGGCCGGGTGGACCTTCGGCCTGGTCCTCTCCAACCAGGTGGCCCTGGTGATCATCCTCGCCCTGGCCGACGGGGCCAAGGTGCCCGGGGCGGTGTCGGCCTATACCTACGCCTACGCCTTCTTTCAACTCCCCTACGGGGTGGTGGCCGTGTCGGTGATGACCGCGGTGACCCCCTCGCTGGCCGCCCGCTGGGCCCGCCTAGACCTCCCGGCCTTCCGCCGCCGCATGGCCTTCGGGCTGCGGGGCATGCTGGCCATCGTCATCCCCTCGGCGGTGGGCATGTTGGTCCTGGCCCACCCGCTCATCGACCTGGTGCTGGCCCACGGGACGTTCTCTCCCGCCGCTGCCAACTCCACAGCCGGCGCCCTGGCCATGTTCGCCCTCGGACTGCCAGGCTTCTGCACGTTTCTCTACATGGTGCGGGTCTTCCAGGCCATGCAGGACACCCGCACCGCGTTCAAGCTCTACCTGGTGGAGAACGTCGTGAACGTCCTCTTCGGCATCCTGCTGGTCGGGCCGCTCGGCGTACGGGGCCTGGCCCTCTCGGTATCGATCGGCTACTCGGTCGCCGCAGTGCTGGCCATGGGGGTGATCCGCCAACGGGTCGGTGGCCTCGGGGGCGACGAGCTGACCACCCCGGTCAAACGGGTGGTGGGGGCCTCGGGGGTCATGGCCGTCGCCACGGTGCTCGCCCTCAGCGTGTCGAGTGCCACCTCGGGGTTCGGGCTGCTGGTGCGGGTGACGTTCGCAGTGGTGGTCGGAGCGGTCTCATACCTGGGGACCGCAGCCTTGCTGGGGGCGCGTGCGGCGCGCCGGGCCATCGAGGAACGGGCTCGGGCCACAACAGCCCGGGTCGAGCCGCCCGCACCGGTCGGGCCCTCCGAATCGGTCGGCGACGGGAGCTCCGCCAGCCACTCCCCCCAGTCGTTCCGTGGCAGACTCGACGATCGGTCCGTTGATCCACCGCAACGCCACTTGCGCCCGGTGAGCAGCGAACCGGGGGACCAGGAGGAGGACGTTGATGGCCCGGATCCGGGTGGTAACCGATAGCGCATGTGATCTCTCGGTCAAGCTGGCCGCGGAGCGGAACCTGACTCTTGTTCCCCTCAACATCCGGTTCGGCGACGAGGAGTTCGTGGACGGCAAGACGCTCTCCACCGATGGCTTCTGGGCCCGGTGTGCCGCCAGTCCGGTCCTCCCCGAGACATCGGCTCCGTCTCCCGGGGCCTTTCAGGAGGCCTTCGTGGCCGCAGCCGACGAGGGCCATGACGGGGTCGTCTGCATCACCCTCTCCGCCGGGGTCTCCGCCACGTACCAGGCCGCGGTGGCCGGGGCCAAGGCCGTTGCCGACCGCATCCCGGTCCGGGTCATCGACTCCCGGTCGATGACCATGGGACAGGGTCTGATGGTCTTGGAAGCCGCCGACCTGGCCGCCACCGGCGCCACGCTCGACGAGATCGCCACGCGGATCGAGTACCTCATCCCCCGCACCCGGGTCTTCGGCGTGGTGGACACCCTCGAGCATCTGGAGAAGGGCGGCCGCCTCGGGGGGGCACGAGCCCTGCTCGGATCACTGCTCTCCATCAAGCCGGTCGTGACTCTGGTCGACGGGAAGGTGGCCGAGGAGTCGAAGCAGCGCACCCGCGGCCGGTCCATGCGCTATCTCGCCGGCAAGGCCCGGAACGCGCCACCCCTCAGCCGACTGGCGGTAAGCAACGGGGCGGCGGCCGACATCGATCGGTTTCTCGAGATGCTCGATGGAGTGGAGAGCGAGTTCCCGCTGGAGGTCACCGACCTCGGTCCGGTGGTCGGCACCCATACCGGGCCCGGAACCATCGGCCTCAGCTTCGTGACCAAGGACTGACCCCGGCTCCTTCCGCTTCCGCCTCACCCCAGGTGTTCTGGCAGGTCGGACCCACGCTCGGACTATCCTCGCGCCATGGATCCGAAGCCCGATACCCCCGTGTCCCAACTGCCCGGTTCCGGCGCGCTCGGCGACCTGCCGGTGCGGGCCACGGACTATGTCGAGACGCTGGTAACGCTGCTCCGCGACAAGACGGTCCGACCCATGACGCTCGTCACCCGGGCGCTGGTGTTCGGAATAGTTGTCATGGCGGCCAGCGTTGTCACCGTCACCTTGTTGTCGATCACCCTCATCCGCCTGCTCACCGTGTACGTGTTCGACGGCCGGGTGTGGCTGTCGGACCTGGTGGTTGGTGTCCTCTTTGCCATCGTCGGCATTGTGGCCTGGAGCCGGCGCTCCGACCCCAACGCGGGCACCGAAAGAGCAGCGTGACCGAATCCCGACAGACCATCATCGTCGGCTCAGGTCCGGCCGGGCTGACCGCAGGCATCTATGCGGCCCGTGCCCAACTCTCCCCACTGGTCATCGAAGGTGAGCCCTCCTCGACCAGTGACCAGCCCGGGGGTCAGTTGATGCTGACCACCGAGGTCGAGAACTTCCCGGGGTTCGTCCAGGGCATTATGGGCCCAGAGCTGATGTCCGCCTTCCGTGAACAGGCCGCACGGTTCGGAGCCGACTATGTGACGGCCAAGGTGTCCCGCGTCGACCTCTCCAGCCGCCCATTCGGTCTGTGGGTGGGCGACCCCGATACCCACGAACCCAGCTATGAGGCCCGGTCGCTCATTGTGGCCACCGGAGCCCAGTCGCTGATGCTCAACCTTCCCAATGAGGAGCGCCTACTCGGGTACGGCGTCTCCACCTGCGCCACCTGTGACGGATTCTTCTTCCGCGAACGGAAGATCGCCGTGGTGGGTGGAGGCGACTCCGCCATCGAGGAGGCGCTGTTCCTCACCCGGTTCGCCGACTTGGTGACCGTCATCCACCGGCGGGGCGAGCTGCGGGCATCCAAGGTCATGCAGCAACGCGCCTTTGCCCATTCGAAGATCAATTTCCTCTGGAATACCTCGGTAGTTGACGTCCTCGGTGAAACCACGGTCAGTGGGATCCGGGTCCGGGACAACCTCAGCGAGGAAGAGTCCGAGTTGGAACTGGCGGGGTTGTTCGTGGCCATCGGCCACCAGCCCAACACCGCGTTGTTCAAGGGCCAACTCGAGATGGAGGACACCGGCTACCTCCGCACCTTCGACGGGACTCGCACCAACGTGGATGGGGTGTTCGCCTGCGGCGACGTCCAGGACCACCGCTATCGCCAGGCCATCACTGCAGCCGGTTCCGGATGCATGGCCGCCATCGACGCCGAGCGGTGGCTCGAGGACCAGCAGGCCGAGACCCGCTGACGGGACCCGTCGTGCGGGAATGCCTCGGGCTCTCCGGGGGTTGACATAGCGTGTCCCAACGACGGACACCAGGCAGGGCCCAGATGCGGCCGGAAGGAACAGCCATCATGAGTGGAAAGATCGCAACCCTGAGCGACGCTAGTTTTGACGAGCATGTCAAGGCCTCGGACGTTCCCGTGCTGGTGGACTTCTGGGCTGAATGGTGCGGACCATGCAAGATGATCGCCCCGGTACTCGAGGAAATCGCCTCCGAGCAGGAAGGCAAGCTCGGGATCGCCAAGTTGAACATCGACGACAACCTGGACGTCACCCGTCGGTTCGACGTGATGAGCATCCCCACCCTGATTCTCTTCAAGGACGGGGAGCCCGCCGCCCGGATCGTGGGAGCCAAGGGCAAGGCGCAACTTCTCCAGGAGTTGGCGGCCTACCTGTAGGGACGGAAGCGGACCCGTCCGGGCAGCTCCCCCACTGGCTGGAGCATCGCGCTCGGGCCAGGGTCCCGGAGTGACACCAAATCGGCAGATTGGCCTCGGCGTCGGCGACCAGGGTCCGGCCGTGGTCGACGTCCAGAGGCGACTCGAGAAGTTGGGGTTCACCAAGGGCATCGACGCCGAGGGCTCCTACCGCGACGGCACCCGGGCCGCGGTCGAGGCGTTCCAGTACCGGCGCGGCCTGCGGGTGGACGGTGTCTGCGGCATCCAAACCTGGTCCGCCCTGGTCGAGGCCGGCCGGAGACTCGGCGATCGCTTCCTCTACCGCCAGTCGCCCATGCTCCGGGGTGACGATGTGGCCGAGCTCCAACAACGGCTGAGCGCACTCGGCTTCGACACCGGCCGGGTGGACGGGATCTTCGGCGACCTGACATCGGCCGCGCTCGGCGAGTTCCAGCGCAATGTCGGGCTTCCCGTCGACGGCATCGCCGGTGCGTCGACCGTGGCTGAGCTGCTCCGGTTCGGCTCCCGTCACGACGACTCCGAACTGGTGGCGTCGGTCCGCGACCGCGAACGGCTGCGACAGGCCCCGAGGACCCTCACCGGCAGGAGCGTGGCCATCGGCGAAGAGGGCGGGCTCGATGCCACCGTGGGGGCGTTGCGGCGCATGCTGGTCGGCCAGGGGGCGATGGTCACCACCCACCACCATCCCGACGGTTCCATCCAGGCCTCGGAGGCCAATGCCAGCGGGGCCGAGGTCTACATCGGGCTGCGCATCGGGTCCGGCGAAGCCCACTGCTCCACTGCGTACTACTCCGGCTACCGGTACTCCTCACCCGGTGGGCGGAGGTTGGCGGAGTTCATGCAGCGGGCCCTTTCCCACGCACTCGCCCTTCCCGACGGTGGCAGCCGGGGAATGTCGTTGCCCCTCCTCCGCGAGACCCGGATGCCGGCCATCATCTGCGAGATCAGCCCGGCCTCCGTCGTGGTGGAGCAGGCGGCAGTCATCGCTCGTGCCATGGTCGACGCGCTTGGCGAATGGGTGGACACGGCCTGGGACTAGGGAGTCAATTCCCGACCCCGACCGCCTACTGTCACCCTCCACCTCATCTCTGGTGTCCAGGGTAATCCACAACCTCATGCACAGGTTGTGGACGAAGCTCTACCGGAGGGTTCAGAGCCATTTTCTCACTCTACGTGGTATATTACGAGACAGTATCGAGTTATGTCAATCCAGTCTCACTCTGAGTAATCATCAGCTCAGACGACTGTTGGCTCCGTGCTGCCCACCATGAGCTTGTAGATCCGTTCGAGATCCTCAAGCGTGGCGAACTCCACAACCACTTTCCCGCGTTTCGAGGTCAGATCCACCTTCACCCGGGTATTGAGGTGACTGGAAAGCAACTCTTCAAGTTCGAGGATGCCCGGAGGCGGCAGCTGGCGGGTCCCGTTCGTCGGCGCCGTCCGCGCTCCATAGGCTCCGGCGGTAGGCGAGGTGCCCCCCACTGCCTCGGTGGGTCCCGACCCCTCCACTCCCCCACCCTCGGAGTGCTCCCGCACCAATTCCTCGATGGCCCGCACCGTCAGTCCGTCAGCCACGATGGTCTTGGCCAGCATCTCCTGATACCCACGATCGGGCGTGCCCAGAAGCGCTCGGGCATGACCCGGGGTGATCTGCCCCTCAGCCAACAGCCTCTGCACACCGGACGGCAGTTGGAGCAGTCGAAGGATATTGGTGACCGCGGTACGGCTTTTGCCGACCCGAGTGGCCACCTGGTCGTGGGTGAAGCCGAACTCCTCGATCAGCTGCTGGTATGCGGCTGCCTCCTCCAGAACGTTCAGGTCCTGACGATGGAGATTCTCCACCAAAGCCTGTTCGAGGCTATGGGTATCGTTGGCCGTCTGCACCAGTACTGGAATGGTGTGGAGCCCCGCCCTGCGGGCTGCCCTCCAACGGCGCTCCCCTGCGATGAGCTCGAATTCGTCGGCGGCCTCTCCCCCGGCCTGTCGCACCAGAACGGGCTGGAGCACCCCCAACTCCTTGATCGATGCCGCCAAGGAGGACATCGTCTCCTCGTCGAAGTTGACCCGGGGTTGCCGTGGATTGGGCTTGATACTTCCAATCGGCACCTCGCGCAATGCTGACGACCGATCGCCCGTGACCTCGGTCGGAATCAGGGCACTCAGCCCCTTGCCCAATCCGCTACGACGTGCCACCGCTGACCTCCTTGGCTAGTTCTCGATAGGCGATGGCCCCACGAGATGCGGGGTCGAATGCGGTAATCGGTTGTCCGAAGGACGGAGCCTCGGACAACCTCACGGTCCGTGGAATGACAATGCGACACACCCTCGTACCGAAATGCTGACGGACCTCATTGGCCACCTGGTCCGACAGCTTGGTCCGGGCGTCGTACATGGTGAGGACGATGGTGGAGATGTCCAATTTCGGATTGAGGTTGGACGCCACCAGGTGGACGTTGCGCATCAACTGGCTGAGTCCCTCCAATGCGTAGTACTCGCATTGGATTGGCACGAGCACTTCTCCGGCGGCGGCGAGGGCGTTGACCGTGATCAGCCCCAGGGAGGGCGGACAGTCGATGAGGACATAGTCGAAGTCCTCGATCACCGACTCGATAGCTCGCTTCAGTTTCAGCTCCCGGCTGAACGCCGGTACCAGCTCTATCTCTGCACCGGCCAGGGCGATGGTGGCCGGGGCCACAAAGAGATTCTTCATGCTGGTCGGTTCGACGCAGTCCTCGAGTGACGCATCCCGCATCAACACGTCGTACATCGACAGCTCGAAGTTTCGGGCATCGATTCCCAACCCGGTGGTGGCGTTGCCCTGGGGGTCGAGGTCGATGACCAGAACCCGAAAGCCGATCTCAGCCAGAGCGGCGCCGAGATTGACCGATGTAGTGGTTTTGCCCACACCTCCCTTCTGATTGGCCACGGCGAGCACCCGAGGTAACGGAGTGCCCGATGCAGCCTGAGGTTCCCGTCCGAGGTCAGCTGGTGCCGGGGTGGCCTCGGCTCCGATCAGGTCCGTCGAAGGGGTCGTAGCCACCACCTCGGGAGTCGGCGGGGTGTGCTCTGGGACCTCCTCCGGAACGGTTTCCTCGGGACTCACTACCCGGGCAGTCTCGACCACTGGTGAAGGATCGGGAACTTCGCCGGCAGCAGGATGCTCGGCCCCGGAGCCCCCGGTCTCGGTGGGAGGGAGCACATCATCAAGCTCGGCATGGGCGATGGCCACGTCGGACATCGTTGAACGCAACGGTACCGTTGGCGGAGCGCTGGGAGCTTGGTCGACCGCCATTGATGGAACCGGGGTCGCGGAATCCCGGGATTCAGTCAGTGGCGGGGGAGCTGGTTCGATCAGGGTCACTGCCCCGTCGCCCCCGGTCTCCGTGCCGGAATCGACAGGGGAATCCTGAGGGGAAGACCGATTCCGACCTCTACGACGGCCGCGCATTATCGTCTCCTCGAGATGGCAGGGTTCAAGACCCTCATCCTCGCCTGCGGCGGATAGCAGGTCAAGTATTTCGCCGAAATGTTTCACGTGAAACCTTCGGTGGGTCTCTACCCGCCACAAACAGTGGTTGGTGTAGGGAGTCCGCGACGCCTTCTCTTCGGTCATGACTCCCCCACCGCGCATTCGCCCTACACGGCAATCACCGGAGACCAACCGGATTCTGACACCCCCGGTCGAGGGTTGAGAGAATGGCTGAACGGTGTGGACTCCCGAGCCAAGTCCACGGACACCGACATGGCAAACGCAAACGGCTCCCGAGCGGATCCGCTGGCTCGGTGGACCTTCCGGTGAGGCAGGTGATATCCAACCACCTGGGATGCAGCGGATACACCGAGTGGTGCACCGGCGAACTCCCGGGTGGGACAGTCGCCGGCGACCATCTTGATGGTGGCGATACCGGGGAGTGGGGGAGTCCCGGAACGAAATCCGCCATCGAGGTGAGTGAGGTGGGGGGACAGACTGGCGGACATTGCCCGCCGCTAATCTTCAGCCCCGTCCCGGGAAGTCGCCGACCCTCGACCCGGGGAGTCCGATGCACACGCTGATCTCCCGTGAGGGCGCGAAACCTCAAGGATGCGAATGTCCAGCGAGTGGCGCCTGGGGAACCAGGTCCATCGGTTCCACAAACGAAACCACCGCATTCCGGCGCGGGGTCGACCCGGACGGCAGGGGAGGGGCCCCCGTCCACGGAACCGATCGTGAGGGTAGGGCCTGGCGATGAGGAGACGAACCAGGAAGTGCAGGATCTCGATGTCACCTGCTCCGTGACCCCGTGGACGGCCTGTTCGACTCGCGAACTCGAAGTTCGCAGCCAACCGCCCGTTGCACAGTTCGACACACCGGCCCACCGGGGGAGAGACCCGGGTGGCCGGTAAGGACAGTCGGCCCGATGGTCGGGCGGCCACTTGGGACTCCGGTTCGTGCGAAGCCATTGCTGTCCCAATCTCCTCGGACATCACCCCATCACTGCCGCTCAGAGTGGCCATCGCAGGTTGAGAGTTTGATTCATGCCGCTTCGGCACCATGGGTGAGCAGAAGCCGACCGAGCGGACCTCCGGAGGAAGCCGGCACGGATGACCGCATGCACCGCCTTACGACCGCCTGTGCAGCCTTCGCCGTCGGGCTTTCCTTAGAGGCTGTCGCGGATTTCCTCCCAGCGCGACCGATGTTTCGCGTGGCAGCGCTCCGTGGGCCATCTGTGGAGAGAACTCGCGATGACCAGGGCA
>JADGOF010000060.1 GCA_017883105.1 Acidimicrobiales bacterium | reverse complement strand
TTCGCCACCGTCGGTCCGCTGCGCCCGGGCTGGTCCCGTCGGGCCGGTACCTCGGCTGCGCTACTTGCCCAGCTGGCCCGGAGGAACGCCGGAGCCACCACGGGTACTCTCCCGGGCGGTGCGACCACCACGCCGACCACGATCCCGTCGACCGGCACCGGCACCGGCAACGTGCCCATCGCGCCCTTCACCATAGGGCTGACCGGCTCCCAGACCAGCACCAGCCCGGATGCCCAGGGGAACGTGCAGGTGACCCTGGCCATGCATCTCCAGGACTCCCCATCCACTCCTTTGACCGTGGTGCTCGATGGATCAGCCGTCACGGGAGGGGGCGTGGCCATGTCCTCTGGCTCAGTCACCTTCGGGCCCAACCATGGAGTGGTGACCGGGCTCAACGGTGGGACCGTGTCGGCCTCCATTTCCTCACCGACGCCGCTCGTTCTGACCATCTCGCTCCAGGTCGACCAGAATTCGGGAGTCCTGACCGGCACTGTCTCGGGCACCGGCAGTCAGGGGTCCCACTGATGAGGGCTGACGCTCTGCGCAGGTCCAACGGCTCAGACGGCCCGCCCAACCGGTCGTCCGTCGACCCGCCCGCTGGGGTGGCGAGGCTGCTGTCCGGAGTGGGGACCGACGGTGGGACGATGACCCACGAGGCCCATCTCGACCGCTGGGGTCATCTCCCCGAATGGAGGGGCGCCACCTTCATCGACGAACTCGAGACGAGCGGTCTGCGGGGACACGGTGGCGCCTGGTTTCCGGTCGGACTCAAGTGGCGCGATATCCGAGCGTCCCGGCTGCGGGCACCGATCGTCGTCGCCAACGGAGCCGAGGGCGAACCGGCCAGCGGCAAGGACCGACTGCTGATCGAGCAAGTTCCCCACCTGGTGCTCGACGGAGCAGTGGTCGCCGCCCAGGCGCTCGGTGCATCACGGGTGGTGGTGCATGTCCCCGCACGCTCCGTAAGGACGGTGACCAGTGCCATCGAGTCGAGGCAACAGCACGCTCCCGACCCCGTCGGCTTCGACGTGGTCGTCGCCCCCGACAGGTTCCTGGCCGGACAGGAATCAGCAGTGGTCAGCACGGTCAATGGCCGCAACCCTGGCATTCCCACCTTCACCGGACTCCGGACCATCCGGGAACGCGGGGTCGACGGACGTCCCACCCTGGTCCAGAACGTCGAGACGCTGGCCCACGTTGCGCTCATCGCCCGGTTCGGAGCCGGATGGTTCCGTCGCATCGGAACCCACGACTCGCCGGGGACCGCGCTGGTCACGGTCACCGGGCGATGGTCCGAGCCCCGGATCATCGAGGCCCCGCTCGGAGTGCCCCTTGGCCAGATCCTGGGCCTGGAATCGGGAGAGGCCCGGTCCGTGCAAGGGGTCCTGCTCGGCGGCTACGGCGGAGGGTGGGTCGCCACCGCGGATGCCCTGGCCATGCCCTTCACCGAGGAAGCCGCCCGCCTTCTCGGCACCTCGATCGGCGCCGGGGTGGTGGCGCTGCTTCCAACTGGTGCTTGCCCGCTATCCGAGGTGAGTCGGGTGGTCACCTATCTCGAAGGCCAAGGGGCCGGCCAGTGCGGACCCTGCGTGAACGGACTGGCGTTGTTGGCCACGGCGATGAACCAGCTGGCCTTTCGGCCCAAATCGCTGCGCGGCGGTCTGTCCGCCATTCCCACCCTGTGCGGACTGGTCGAGGGTCGGGGTGCCTGCCGTCATCCGGACGGCGTGGCCCGTTTCATCCGAAGCGCACTCCAGGTATTCAGCGATCACGCCGCTGCGCATATCCAGCGTGGGATCTGCCAGTCGACCGCCGCCCCGTTTCTTCCCCTCCCTCCGGGCCGTCATTCGCGCCTGGCGACACCGAGGTCGCGATGAGCCCGAAGCGGTACACCCTGGTGGTCGACCCCATCGCCTGCGATGGTCATGGGGTGTGCGCCGAGCTCCTTCCCGAGCGGATCCGCCTCGATCCGTGGGGATTCCCGATTATCGAATCAGGAGCAGTCCCCGCCCAGCTCCTCGATCACGCCCAACGGGCGGCGGTCAGCTGCCCGAGGCTGGCCCTTACCCTGGTAGAGCTGGACTCCTGAGAGCGGCGACGCCGGCCGGTGCTGCCTACACTGAGGCGATGGTGGAGACAGTGGTCTCATGGGCGAGGCGGCTGATCGTGATGGCAGCGATCGTCGCGGTGGTGGCCTGGATCCTCAAGTCCGCGTCACGGAACGATCAGGCACGAGTCCCCGCCATCACCGGCGACACCTGGCCGCCGGTGCCCGTCAACCCGTTGCGTCAGGGCTGACGCTCGAGCACATAGTCCATCGACGCCACGTGTGGCGTCCGTCCGCTGACATCCAGCCGACGCCGGGGAACACGGGCTCAATCGGTACAGACGGTCCCGGTGGGCGGAAGAACCCCGTCCACCAGATAAGCCTGGACGGCTGCCCGCACGCACGGGCTGTAGAAGTAGGCCACATGGCTCTGGCCTTGCCAGGTGAGGACGGAGGCCCCCGTCAGCTCCCTGGCCAAATCGACGGCCCACTGATAAGGCGTCACCGGGTCGCCTGAGGTGCCGACCACCACGATCGGGGGCGCACCCGCATCGGCCGCCGGGGCCGGGGCCCGTGTAGGAAGCGCCGGCCAGGTGGCGCACCCGAGGAGTCCCCAGGCGAGCAGAGGGCCGAACACCGGAGCGGACCGCCCAACCGTGGCGGCCAGCGCCGGGTAGGAGGATGGGTCCCGGTCTACCGGATGGTCGACGCAGTCGATGGCCTGTTCCGCCTCGGCCCCGTTGCTCGATCCCCCGGTCTCGTAGCGGCCAGTCATCGAGGTGACGGCTGAACCATTGCCGGATTCCGCTTCGGCCAGTGCGCCGGCCAGAGCCGGCCACGACGACTGTGCCTCCAAACCGGCCAGGAGGGCATCGTAGATCTCACCCGGTCCGGCCGCGGTGCCCCCGGACGCCATCGTCAGGGCCTGGGACCGGCTCCGTTGGATGAGATCGAGGAGGGCGCTGGTCGGGTCGCCCACAGGGCGCCACGCGCAGGAGGAGTCCGTTGCGCACCAGGCGAAGAACGACTGCAGCTCGGACTCGTAGCTCATGGCTTGGTCCGTCACGTACTGGACCGTGCTCAGCGCCGGGTCGATGGCGCCGTCCAGCACCATGGCCCGCACGTGGGTCGGGAACAGCTCGGCGTACGTGGCTCCGAGCAGCGTGCCGTAGGAGTGCCCCACGAAGCTCAACCGGGCGTCGCCCAGTGCTGCACGGATCCGGTCGAGGTCTCTCGCCGTGTCGACCGTGCCCACGTGGGGGAGGATGCCGCCACTCCCCTGTTGGCACTGACGGGCGAAGGACACGTCGTTGCGGAGCAGCGCCTGTCGGCTGGCCGAGTCGGTGGGGACCGGGTCGATCAACGGCCCGGTCGTTTCCGATCCGCCACCGCCACCACCGCCCCCGCCACCCGAATTCGAGCTGGAGTTGGAACTCGTGCCGGAGCTGGGGCTGGAGCAGGTGACCGGAGTGCTGCGTTCGACTCCCCGCGGGTCGAACGAGACGATGTCGAAGCGGTCGAGCACCCCGAGTGTCAGCACCGACAGCTCGTTGGGCAGGTCGTCGATGCCCGAACCCCCCGGGCCCCCGGGATTGATGACCAACGAGCCGATGCGCTCCGTGGGCACCTCGGCCGGGTGCCGGGCCACGGCGATCTGCACCGCGGCACCTTCGGGAACGGCGTAGTCGAGCGGAACGGTCACCGAGCCACACTGCAAGTTGCCACAGGGCGTCCAGCGGACCGGGTCCACCGGCAAGGGGGGATCCGTCGTGGAGGTGGTGACCGGGTTCGTGCTCCGGTGCAGGGTAGAGCGGTCGACGGCGACCCTCCCGGTGGTGCCGGCGCACCCGGCCACGAGGACGGCGGCCAGGGAGGTGACGGCGAACAAGGCCACTGCCGGGCCGATCTGCCGCGCCCGTCGACGCGTGCTCTCACCGTTGCGGGACATCACCAGGGCAGCCCCGGATCCCGACCTCCTGTCGTGGGCTCACCCGGGGGCACCCGTCGACGCAGCACGCACGGAAGCCACGGCAGCGTTGAAGGATGCGTTCGCAGTATTCATCGTTTTCAGGCTGCTGTTCCATGTCGTGAAATCCGCAGTCGAGTGGCTGTGGGCGAGGTGCAGGCAGTCCGATGCGTACGATCTCGACTGTGCCGTCATGTCCCGCCACGTTCCGTCGAGCGCGCTGGAGGGGGCACGGGTGATGGCCTGCGCCTTGGAGGCGTCCGCGAACATCGTCGCGCACGCCGTCTCGAGTCGCCTGAAGTAGGTGTCGGCACTCACCCCGGTGGCCCTGCCCGATGCGGTGTCGATGGCGACCTGGTCGCGGTTGAGCCGGTGGTTCCAGGGCTCTGCCGTCGTGGAAAGCCAGTCGTATGCGGCGGTATGGCCGGCCGCCGAGGTACCGGGCTGCCTCGGTGCCGTCGACGGCGTGGTCGACGTGGTGTTTCCGCACGCCGCGGCGGCCATTCCGCCGATCAGGACTCCCGTGGCCAGAAGCACCCGGCTCGCCACTCGTCGGACGCGGACGATGGGCCCGCTGCCGTCGCCTTGTCGAACTGGCCGCCCACCGGGGCGAAGGACCTCCGGTTCGTTGTCGTTGCTGTTGATCATGTGCGGACTCCTCGGTAGTGGGCCAGTCGTAACTCCACAGCGCATGCGCTTCTATGCGGCAGCGGGAAGGAATCCCGTCAGCGTCTGGAAGAGGATGAAGAGGAGCGCCGCCCAGATCGGCACGAGGATCAGCCAGCGTGACTCCCGCCCGAGGATGGCCGCCCACCTGCGGTTAGTGAGCCCCAGCATGATGAGCAGCCCGGTCTCGAGGATCACCAGTGGGATCGACGATGTGTTCCACCCGGCTTCACCACTGATAGTCACCTTGTACGGCTTCCCCGCGTTCTCGACCGCCATCGGACGGGCAGGCAGGGCAGAGCCGGCTGGGCGGAATCCGGCCACGACGATCAGCCGTTGTCGGGCGGAGAACTCGGGGTTGCAGGTCGTCAGGGTCAGCCGGTTGTCCCCGAAGTAGTTGAGCACCGACACATTGGACGGAGCCACCGCAAACGGAGTGGCCGACACGATATAGGTAAGGCGTTGGCCGGCCAGGTCGGTCAGGTAGATCGGGTCCCCGGGTGCGAGCTCGGCCAGTCGGTTGAAGGGGGCACCATGCGTGGTCCGGTGACCGGCGATCGCCACGTTGCCGGCCTGACCTGGCTGAGCAGTGCCCGTGTAGTGGCCCGGGCCCTGTGCCAGATCACTTTCGTTGGTACCCGACACGACGAACTGACTGACACCGATCTTGGGGATCTGGACGAGGGCCACGACGGTGCCGACGGGGGCGTCGGGGAGGTTGGCCGCGGCCGGTACCAACGTGACCCCCGGTTTCGGATGGGCATGCACCTTGGCCGTGAAGTCCTGCTTCAATGACTGCTGACTGTTGTGCTGGGCAATCGCCGTACCCCAAAGCTGCCATGCCGCGAAGAGGATGAGCAGCGCCCCGATGTTGCGCACCCACGTGGACACCGTGATGAGGAGCTCGCGCCGGCTGCCGCGCCGATGCCTCCCGTCACCGGCTTCGAGCATTGAGCCGCCATCGGTGGGGTCGTCCGGGCGCGCCGGCAGATCCGGTCGTCCGCCCGAGGACTCTTCGGTTGTGCGTACGTCAATCTCGGATGTGGTGGCCATCGACCTCCTCCCGAGGAGCCTGCCAAGCGGCCCCTGGCGGTCGAGGGAACGGCCGCCCCCGGTCACCCTGGTGCCTCGGTGGTCCACACCGTGCCCCCGCAGAAGCGGGTGCTCCGGTCGACTGTCCTGAAGATCGGGGCCGTGGGCGGGGCGGGGTCGGGTCCTTCGCCGCGAGGGGCTCAACTGCTGGAACCGGTCACCTTGGCCACCCACCGGCAACCGGAAGGTGCATGCACGATGATCTGCTGGCTTCCGGTACTGGTCTGCGGCGTGACCGACTGCCCTGACGGTGCCGAGCTGGTGACCGCCGGGGTCGTCCCCGCGCTGGCCCCGGCCTTCACCACGAACACCGCGAAGGTCGGGGTCGCAGCCGGCACCGGAGCACACGAGAACGCCCAGCCGATGTTCCACGTGCCCCCGGCAATGGTGAAGGCGCTGCTCGTCCAGTTTCCCGCGAGCTCGGTGGCCGGGATCAAGACGGTGGCCGGACCGACCGCTTGGGCGACCGTCGTCGATGACGTCGACGAGCTCCCGGGTGCCGTCGTGGTGGCCGTCGACCCCCCGACGGACGCGGTGGTCGACGTCGTCGACTTGTCGGGGGCCGCCGTGGTGGTGGTCGAGGACGAAGTGCCCGCTGCCGCGGGAATCTTGAATCCGCCCGACGAGCTCGAGCTGCCGGTCGTCTCGGTCGCCGACCCGGTGTTGCCGTTGAACCACATGCCGAACACGGCGGCGAGGACCACCGCGATGGAGAGTTGCCAGGTCTTCCACGATCGGCGCCCGACAATGTGCAGGGAGCCCGGCTCCGTACGGCTGTCGTCGTCGGTGAACGGATCGACCGGTTCGGACTCGTTGGCCGAGTGCCGGCGCAGGTCGAGAGACGGTGGCGGTGGCGGTGGCGGTATTGGTCCGGCAGGGCCAGAGCCGTATCCGATCTCCTCTTCCATCATCCGAACCGGCCATGGACGTAGTCGGCGGTGCGGGGATCGTCGGGGCTCTCGAATATCTGCACCGTCGGACCGGCTTCCACGATGTGCCCGGGCTGGGCCTCTCCGTCCACCAGGAACAGTGCGCAGTTGTCGGACACCCGTTGGGCCTGTTGCATGTTGTGGGTGACGATGACGATGGTGATCTCGTCACTCAGCTCCCGGATGGTCTCTTCGATCACGCCGGTCGAGATCGGGTCGAGTGCCGAGCACGGCTCGTCCATCAACAACACCTTCGGCCTCACTGCCAGGGCGCGGGCGATGCACAACCGCTGCTGCTGGCCACCCGACAGCGCCGCTCCGGCCTCATTGAGCCGATTGCGGGTCTCCTTCCACAGGCCGGCCCGCTCGAGGCTCTCCTTGACCAGGGCATCGGGGTTGGCCACCTTGTTACCCGAAAGACGCAGCCCGGCGAGCACGTTCTGCGCGATGGTCATGGTCGGGAACGGGTTGGGTCTCTGGAAGACCATCCCGATGTGCAGGCGGGTGTCGGTCACCTTGACCGCCGGACTGTAGATGTCGACCCCGTCGAGCTCGACAGTTCCCGACAGCGCCGCACTGGGGATCAGCTCGTGCATCCGGTTGAGGATGCGGAGGAAGGTCGACTTCCCACATCCCGACGGTCCGATGAGCGCAGTCACCTTGCCCGGCTCCATGGTCAGCGTGACCCGTTCGAGGACCTTGTTCGACCCGAACCACGCGCTGACGCCGGTGGCACCGATGGTCGACTGTGCTTTGGGCCCCCGGTGGTGGCGTTCGGTGGTGGGACCCGGACGGGCCAGCCCGCTGTGCGGCTGCTCGATGGTCGTCATCTCCCTCTTTGCTTCCTGCTTGCCTGCCGATGTTCCGGGGTTGCCGTCATCCCCTGGCCACGCGGCGCCGGAGCCGGCGACGTCCATATGCACCACCGACGATTAGCACCGCGCCTACCCCGACCACCGCCGACAGGTCGGGTGAACCGGTGAATGCCAGGTTGGGGCTGGTGGACCCGCTGGTGCCTCCGGGGCCGACCGCCGACGTGGATGATCCCGCGTCCGAGCTCGTGCCCGAGCCGGTCGCCCCTGCCGTTGTCGATGAGGTGGTGGTGGTGGTCGAAGTGGTGGCAGCTGCGGCCGAGGGGGCGGCTTCGGCGGTCAGTACGTTGGCCACCTTGAGTCCGGAAGCGACCATGGCCGAGGTGGCCGGCGCGGCTCCGAAGCCCTCGATGTCCCGCTGGCCGGCCGGGCCCAAGGCGAACCGGATGAGACTGGCCATCGCCGTTGCCTTGTCCGCAACCAGGCCGTTGGTGGGGACGACCAGATAGGTCTCCTCCATCAGGTAGTTGTTGTAGGCGGCCCCATCGTTCGAACGGGCGTTGAAGGTGACCAGATTGTCGGTCGTGGGGTCGGAGGTGTCGGCCACGGAGGCATCCCCCTCGGCAGCGGTCGCAGAGGCCACCGAGGGTGCCACGTTCGTCCCCTGCGCGTTCTGGACCGCCGCGGTGGGTATGTCCCACAGCGCACCGAGCGGCGCGCCGGTCCACACCGACGAGATCGGGAAGACGGCGCCCAGGTCCCACAGGCCGGCCTGATGGCTGGGGGTGTTGGTGGTGGCATTGATGGTCAGGAGCTTGCCGACGAAGGGTCCGTCTCCGCCTGCGGTCACAAAGCTGCCCGTATAGGGCCACTTCTCGCTCGGCGTGGTGTCGGTGGTCGTGGCGCTGTGCGCCGCGAACGCGCTCTGCAACCCTGCCGCGAAGTAACCCTTGGCGACGGGATCGCTGTCCAACAGGGACATCAGCGCATGGTTGGCCATGGTCGGGTCGAAGTTGGCGGCCAGCTCCTTACCTTGGCTACCCAGCGGCTGCCCGTTCGAGCATGCCAACCTCGGGTCGTTCCAGCCATTGACCGGCTGGGCGGTGTCGATCCCGAAGATGGCTCCCAAATCGGTCACCGAAAGTCTGACATGCGGGCAGAGCTGCGAGATGTCGATGGTCTGCCCGCCTTGGTAGGCGATGGTCGGCACCAGCGTGGCGACGGCCACCGGTGTCGCCGCGATCGGCACGTAGGCGAAGGATCGGCCGTTGGCCTTGGCGGTGGCGGCCTCCGTTGTCGTCAGCGGCCGCTCAGAGACGGCAAAATCGGCATTGAACGCCTTGGGCGCGGTGCCGACGAAGTTCTTGATCCCCGTTTCGAGGCCGGTGGCCACGTAGGCCCCGAACAGGCCGCCGAGGTTCGACGAGCTGTCAATCATCAGCTTGGTCACGACGGGCTCGAAGAAGGTCCCCCCTTCACCGGACAGGGTTGTCTTGTCGGTGCTGGCTCCGGCCGGGGACGGCGTCGCGGCACTACTGGCCACAATGCCCGCGGCAAGAATGGCAACGGCCACGCCGGCAAGGAGTCGAGGAGTTCGACGCTTCATCGCGCGTCCCGGGACCGACGGCTCCTGAGCAGCCGCCGGCGGGCCATCCACCCAGCTGCCATCAGCAGGACCCCGAGCGAGACGACCGGTCGTGGGTCGCCCCCGGTGAAGGCCAGGGGTGTCGCCCCGGACAGCGAGACGGACGGATCGACACCCCCTGCCCCCGAACCGAGCCCGCCACTCGATCCCCCCGATGCCGAGCCGCCGCTCGA